>NZ_DALZDK010000048.1:0-35079 GCF_031978665.1 Niallia sp.
TAGTTATAAAACGATTATTGTTGACGTTTGTTTGTTCAGTTTTCAAAGAGCAATCTCATAAGAGACAACTTTTAAATAATACCACATTAACCATTATTTAGTCAACATGTTTTTTAAAATCATTTAATGTTCTCTTGCTGACTTGTATTATTATAGCAACGTTTAGGCCTGTGTGCAATAGTTTTTTTATTTTTTTTTTAAAAACTAAGTACTTTTATTTGTAGTATCCTTTTTTCTATTCTCCTTTTTTTTGAGGGGAATCCCTTCTTCCTAAATTAACAGATAGAATCCCCTACCTCGAAATGAAGTACTACATATACTTAATATCCAAAGCTTCACCTTATCAATATTCTAAAATCTCTTCTATAAATAAATGTCTATTTTTTTCTAGATCAAGAATCAATTCATTTTCTACTGTTCTAACTAGCGGTCTTGTTGGAGTATTACTTATAAACAAAATTTCTGCTTTTTCTCCATTTGATAATCTAATTTTACTCCCTGTTGTAAACTGGGTAATAGCATTACTTAATGCTTGTAAAACAGTTAAATCAAATTTCCCGAAATGATCCTGGTGCATTTGTTCAATTACACGAAAAGGAGATTGTTTCTTCCGATACAATCTTTCTGATGTCATTGCATGAAATGTATCAGCTACAGCAATAATCTTAGCAAAAGCATGTATTCTATTATCTACATTCCCCATTGGATATCCACTTCCGTCTATTCTCTCATGATGTTGATAAATGGCAAGACGAGTCTCATTTTTTAATAATGTATGCTCTGGAATGATTTCTAAGCTGTATCTTGTATGTTTTTTCACTTCATTAAACTCTTCTTCTGTTAGAGGATCAATTTTATGCAGTAATCGTTGATTGATCTTAGCCATTCCAGCATCGCTTAAGCAACCAGCTAATGCTACTTGAATCATATCTCTATAGCTATAGTTCATTTTTTGGGCTATAAGTGCACTGATAGCGGCTACTGCAATGGAATGCTGATATAGATACTCGCTTTTGTTGGATAAGTGATAAAGAGAAAATATTTCTTTTGAAACACTTTCTAGCTCTTCTAATAACGGTAATAGGATGTTTCTAATATTTGCTATATTTACAGATAAGCCAGATTGCCATGAGATAAATTCTTTTTTATATAATTGAACTGTTTGTAAAAAAAGCTCTAAAAAATTACTTTTCTTTTCTTTTTTCGTTTGTTTAAGAATAGTTGAACTAGCTTGAGTGATTTTTGTACCATCTATTTGCGTATTTTCGATGGCAATTTTCTTTACTAAAAAAGCCTTCAATATCTTAATATGTTCCTCCGCTAATACTGTTTTTGCGGTTATAATCGGTCTATTTGTTCGAATATAGATATCTTCTGCTAAAATACTTCCAGGTTTTAACTCTTCCGCATTTATAATCATTTGAAACCACCTTTTTAAAAACGGACTTTCTTACTATTTTAATGTATTTTTTTTGAAATGTAACCTACTAAATTAAGACTATTCACCTAAAACTAAATTTCACTTTTGTTTTTTATGATTTTTGTCTTCTGGTTAATGAACTCTGTTAAAAGCAAGACATCATTTTTTCTAAGGCGTGGTTTGAAAAACAATAATCTTTTAGAACAAGCTTTATTTAAAAAATAAAAAAGAGATGTCTTATAGGTTTCCCTTAAGACATCTCTAAAATATTATTCGTCTGAATCCGAATCATTCTCTAAAGACTCTTGTGTTTCTTCAGAAAGCTCCTCGACTACCTCTTCTTCATCCTCTTTTTCTACAATAGCAACAGTTGCCACAAATTCATTTTCATTTTCGTTTAATTTAATTAATCGAACACCCTGAGTGCTTCTACCCATAGTTGAAATATCACTTACAGCCATTCTGATTAAAACCCCACCTGTTGTAATAATCATTAAATCTTCTTCATCTGTAACAACCTTCATAGATACAAGGGTTCCATTCTTATCTGTGATATTACACGTTTTAATACCTTTTCCGCCTCTACCTTGAACTCTATATTCATCTATCGGCGTTCTTTTTCCGTAACCGTATTTGGTAACTACTAGAATTTCTGAATTTTCCTCTAGGACTTCCATGCCTACTACTTCATCATCAGCTGAAAGAGTAATCCCTTTTACTCCAGTTGCCGTTCTACCCATAGAGCGTACATCTGTTTCTGGGAAACGAATCAGTAAGCCGTTTTTCGTTCCAATAATTATTTCCTTTGATCCATCTGTTAGGCGTACAGAGATTAACTCATCGTCCTCTCTTAAATTAACAGCGATTAGACCATTGTTTCTTATATTGGCAAACGATGATAACGGAGAACGTTTAGAGATTCCTTCTTTAGTAGTAAAGAACAAGTACCAATCATCTACAAATTCAGAAACTGGGATAATTGCATTAACCCACTCATCCTTTTCAACGCCTAATAGGTTAATGATTGGAATACCTTTTGCTGTACGACTGAATTCTGGTATCTCATATCCTTTCAATCGGTATACTTTCCCTTTATTCGTAAAGAATAGAATGGTATCATGGGTGGATGTTGAGCTTAGCTGTTCAACGAAATCATCCTCATTTGTTCCCATCCCCTGAATTCCGCGTCCACCACGTCTTTGTGCTCGGTAAGTAGAAGCTGGTAGTCTCTTAATATAACCATTATGAGTTAACGTAATGATTATATTCTCTTCTGGAATTAAATCCTCATCTTCGATTGTTTCAATTCCGCCGGCAACAATTTCTGTACGGCGAATATCGTTAAATCGTTCTTTCACTTCTAAAAGCTCTTCGCGAATAATATCCAAGATTTTTTCTTCATCTGCTAGAATTGCTTTTAATTCAGCAATTAACTTAACCAATTCTTGATATTCATCCTCAATTTTTTCTCTTTCTAAACCGGTTAATCTTTGTAGACGCATATCTAGAATAGCTTGAGCTTGTTTCTCAGAAAGATTAAAATTCGTCATTAATCCTTCACGCGCAATATCGGTTGTACGAGAGCTGCGAATTAAGCTAATTACTTCATCTAAGTGATCTAACGCAATACGCAAACCTTCTAATATGTGTGCCCTTGCTTCTGCTTTTCTTAATTCAAACTCAGTTCTTCTACGGATAATTACTTTTTGATGATCTAGATAATACGCTAAACATTGTTTTAAGTTAAGTACCTTTGGTTGCCCATCTACTAGTGCAAGTAGATTGATACCAAAGCTCGTCTGCATAGCGGTATGCTTATATAAGTTATTTAATAAAACATTAGCATTTGCATCTTTTCGTACCTCAATAACAATACGCATTCCAGTACGGTCAGACTCATCTCGCAAATCAGTGATGCCATCAATTTTCTTATCACGAACTAGTTCTGCAATGCGCTCTACTAGTCTTGCTTTATTGACTTGATAAGGAATTTCTTTAACAATAATAACTTCCTTACCACTAGGCTTCACTTCAATTTCTACTCTTGCTCGTAATATAATAGAGCCTCTACCAGTTTCATATGCTTTTCTAATTCCACTTCTACCAACAATCATTCCATACGTTGGAAAATCTGGTCCTGGTATAATCTCCATTAATTCTGGAATGGTAATATCTGAGTTTTTACTAACTGCAAGAACACCATCAATTATCTCTCCTAATTGATGTGGAGGAATATTAGTAGCCATCCCAACTGCTATTCCGCTTGTACCATTTACAAGTAGATTTGGGAAACGAGAAGGTAATACTACTGGTTCTTTCTCTTCTCCATCAAAGTTTGGCTTATAATCAATGGTATCTTTATTAATATCCCGTAATAGCTCCATTGCTATTTTGGACATTCTTGCTTCTGTATAACGCATCGCCGCAGCTGAATCACCATCTACAGATCCAAAGTTACCATGTCCATCAACAAGCATATAACGATAGTTAAAATCCTGGGCCATACGTACCATTGTCTCATAAACTGCACTATCACCATGTGGATGATACTTCCCGATAACTTCTCCTACTATACGCGCTGATTTCTTAAACGGTTTATCTGAATGCATCCCAAGATCATGCATGGCATATAAAATACGTCGGTGTACTGGCTTTAGGCCATCTCGCACATCTGGAAGCGCACGAGAAACAATAACACTCATTGCATAATCTAAAAAGGAATCACGCATTTCTTTACTTATATTTCTATCTTTAATTTGAGAATTTGGCATATCAGCCATGGAAAGGAACCTCCTTAAGAAACAATTAGATATTCTTTTTCGATTTTTAAAGCGCAAACGCCTTGCTCACCGCTGTACAAATTGGAAGGACGTATTCTTTCGATGAAGTCACCATTAGCTTTTTCGGGTTGACTCACGCAAAAGAGATGTCCTAAAGTTTCTTAGGCGGTAGGCACTAGACACCAAATTGACTTCAAAAACCTTATACTTTCTTAACTGGTGAAAAAGTAAAATCTAATCGAATTCCTTATAATTAATAGGAATAACTAACTTCTAAAGAAATACACAAGGTGCCAATTTAATCAGCACCAAATTTCTTTCCCTATCTTTTAAACATCTAGATTTTTTACATAAGTTGCATTCTCTTCGATAAAGTTTCTACGTGGCTCTACTTTATCTCCCATCAGCATTTCAAATGTTTCATCTGCTTCAATCACATCATCTAAGCTTACCTGTAAAAGCACTCTTTTTTCAGGATCCATTGTTGTATCCCATAATTGTTCTGCATTCATTTCTCCTAATCCTTTATAACGTTGAATATTCGGCTTAGGATTAGCTGGCAAAGTACTTAGAACTTGTTGTAATTGTGCATCACTATAGGCATATTCAAGCTTTTTTCCTTGTTTAATACTATATAATGGCGGCTGTGCAATATAGATATAACCAGCTTCCACAATTTTTCTCATATAACGATAGAAGAAGGTTAACAGCAGTGTTCGAATATGCGCTCCATCAACATCGGCATCTGTCATAATGACAATTTTATGATATCTTGCTTTTGATATATCATAATCGTCTCCGATTCCTGTTCCGATTGCAGTAATCATGGAACGAACTTCATTATTGGACAAAATTCGATCCAATCTCGCTTTTTCTACGTTAAGAATTTTCCCTCTCAACGGAAGAATTGCTTGGAAATGACGATCTCGACCTGATTTGGCTGAACCACCAGCAGAGTCACCCTCTACAATGAATAGTTCGCTTATTTTCGGATCTCTTGAGGAACAATCTGCCAATTTACCAGGTAAGCTTGAAACCTCAAGTGCACTTTTTCTACGAGTTAATTCCCTTGCCTTTTTCGCTGCAATTCTTGCTCGTAAAGCCATTTGACCTTTATCAACAATTTTGCGAGCTACAGTAGGATTTTCTAAAAGGAACTTCTCCAGATGTTCTGAAAAAACAGTATCTGTAATTGCACGAACTTCTGAATTCCCTAATTTTGTTTTCGTTTGCCCTTCAAATTGTGGATCTGGATGTTTAACAGAAACAATTGCGACAATTCCTTCCCTTACATCCTCACCAGAAAGATTTGTATCTGACTCTTTTAGTAAACTATTTTTTCTTGCATAATCATTAATTACACGAGTAAGAGCTGTTTTAAATCCTGACTCATGTGTTCCACCTTCATGGGTATTAATATTATTAGCGAATGAAAAAATATTTCCTGTATATCCATCATTATATTGGAATGAAATCTCAACATTTATGCCGTCTTTTTGTCCTTCAATATAAATCGGTTCTTCAAAAAGGACTTCTTTATTTCGGTTTAAATGCTCCACATACGATTTTATACCACCCTCATAATGGTATTCTTTCTTTTTCTCCATCCCTTCTCGCGTATCTTCAATGGTAATCCGAATATCGCGATTTAAGAAAGCAAGCTCTCTGATACGGTTGGCTAAAATTTCAAAATCATACTCTAATGTTTCCTTAAAGATCTCACCATCTGGTTTAAAACGAGTAGTCGTACCAGTATAGTCTGTTTCACCGATTATTTCTAAATCAGCAACCGGCACACCTTTTTGATATTTTTGGTAATAGACATTTCCATCACGATGAACAAAAACCTCTAATTCAGTTGAAAGAGCATTTACTACAGAAGCACCAACACCATGAAGTCCTCCAGAAACTTTATAGCCACCACCGCCAAATTTTCCTCCGGCATGAAGAACGGTCATGATTACTTCTACAGCAGGTCTTCCCATTTTCTCCTGAATACCAACAGGAATTCCGCGACCATTATCTTTAACAGTAATACTATTATCCTTTTCAATGATGATATTAATCTCATCACAGAAGCCAGCTAATGCCTCATCGATACTGTTATCGACAATTTCCCACACTAAATGGTGCAGCCCTCGGCTACTTGTTGACCCGATATACATCCCTGGTCTTTTTCTTACAGCTTCTAGGCCTTCTAAAACCTGTATTTGACTTTCATCATAAGATTGTTGTTCAACTGGATTTTGTTCCGTTGACATATCGATCACCTAACTTTCCATTAACATCGAAAAATTTTTACATTGTATTTCGCATCCATTAGTACTCTTGAACAGTTAACTGGACCGTTCGTTTTTTTAACGTATTAGAAGCAATCGGTGAAAAATAGATAGTATCCTTCGTAATCACAATAGATTTATAAGATGAACTTTTCCCATTAGTCATTGCTTTTTGCCGTTCTAAAAATTCTTTTGAAATAGGAGAGGACTCTACTGTTTGTTTATCTAATATAGTTATAATTTCTGAAGTTCGTACAAGAATATTTTCCCCAATATGAACGTACACTTTTTCACCTCAAAGCTATTGAATCTCTTTAATCGTTCCTGATTCAACCTGAAAAGTCGCTGCTTCTTTTAACGTATGATGGTCTATACCATCAACGCTAGTTGTCGTAACAAAAGTTTGCACTTTTCCTTGAATGGTATTTAACAAATGAGATTGACGATAATCATCCAATTCAGAAAGTACATCATCTAAAAGAAGAATAGGATATTCACGTATTTCTGAATAAATCAGTTCAATCTCCGCCATTTTAATGGACAACGCAGTCGTTCTTTGCTGTCCTTGTGAACCAAAGGTTTGAACATCTCTATTATTCACATAAAACAGCATATCATCACGATGAGGCCCAAATAAGGACATTCCTCGATCAATTTCTCGTTTTTTTAGATTCTGAAATTTTTCTTCGTATACACTCTTCATTTTCGACAATTCCTGATCTTCTGATACATCAACAGAAGGTTTATAGCGAATTTCTAGTGTTTCTAGGCCGCGTGATATCCCTTTATGAATAGGAACTGCCCACTTTTCCAGTAAATGCAGAAATTCAAAACGCTTCGCTACCACTTTCACTGCCATATCTATAAATTGCTCTGTTAAAATCTCAAGCATGGTATGATCGGTTTGTTTATTTGTTTGTAGTTGTTTTAAGTAGGTATTTCGCTGGTGTAGAATTTTTTGATATTGGCCCATATCATGCAAATATATGGGGGATATTTGTCCAATTTCCATATCAATAAATCTTCTTCTAATTTGCGGGCTGCCTTTTACTAAGTTTAAATCTTCTGGTGCGAACATGACTACGTTCATATTGCCAATATATTGACTCAATTTACGCTGCTCTATATGATTAAATTTTGCCTTTTTTCCTTTTTTGGCCACAACTAACTGCATGGGGACTTTCCCATGTGCTTTCACTAATCTACCTTCTATTTTAGCATACTCTTTGTCCCAACGAATAAGTTCTTTATCATTTGAGGTCCGATGTGATTTTGCCATGGCTAGTACATAGATAGATTCCATCACATTCGTTTTCCCTTGTGCATTTTCTCCTAAAATCACATTCACTTTATTCTCAAAAGAAATATCCAGTTCCTCATAATTCCGGTAATTTCTTAAAAGTAACTCATCAATATACATTTGGTTTCACCCTTTTTACAAAACAGTGTACTTGCCAAATGAAGGAATATTTATTTCATCACCACTTCTTAATTTTCTTCCTCTGCGCTGATCCTGTTCCCCATTAACAAATACCTCATATTCTCCTAGGAACCATTTAGCCATTCCACCTGATTGTATTAACTCTGCTACTTTTAGAAATTGACCTAACGTAATATAATCCGTATCAATCTTAATTTGATTCTTCATTTTTTCACTCTCTCAACTTTAATCGTATCTTTCTATTCTACTAAATAATTAATTGATACACAAAGAAAAGTGTAATATTTCTATAAATAAGTAAGTAATATTCTAAATGTGTGAGATAAAAACATGATTTCACAACATTTATTAGACCAATTGCATATTCATGCATATGGTGAACATAAAGAAAAATGGGTGTTCACTAAACAGAACACCCAATACTTTTAATAGGTTCTAACCGGTAATATAAGTTGTAAAGTGGAATCGTCATTTGTCGGATGAATCACAAATGGTCTCATTGCTCCAGTAAAACTAATTTTAACTTCAGATCCTTCAAGAACCTTTAAAGCATCCATCATAAATTTCGCGCTGAAGGATATCTTTAATTCTTCTCCACTAACAGATTCACTTACTAATTCTTCAATAACTTTTCCTATCTCAGGAGTGAAAGAAGAAATTTCAATTACATTTTCACCCATTGTCGAGAATTTAACGACATTATTCCGACCTTCACGAGCCAGTAAAGAGGCACGGTCAATCGATTGAAGAAATTCCTTTGAATTCACAATAATATCCGTTTTGCTTTCAGTTGGAATTAAACGATTCGTATCAGGATAATTCCCTTCTAACAAACGAGAGAAAAATAGAATATGCTTTGTTTTAAATAAAATTTGATTTTCTGTAACAACAATTTCAACTGGTTCATCATGATCGTCCAAAATACGATTTAGTTCATTTAAACTTTTCCCTGGAATAACAATGTTAAATGATTGCTCTGCTTCTGTTTCGATTTTCGCCTTTCTTAAGGCAAGACGGTGACTGTCTGTTGCAATACAGATCAACTCGTTGTTTTCTATCTTCCAGTTTACACCTGTCAACACCGGGCGTGTTTCTGAGGTGGACACCGCAAAAACTGTTTGTTTAATAATATTTTTTAACAAATCTGTAGGAACTTTAATGGAATTTTGTTCCGAAATTTGTGGTAAATGCGGATATTCTTCAGAATCAAGTCCATTTAAATTAAATTCTGATTTTCCAGAACGAATGGTTGTTTGTAAATTATCAACAACTATTTCGACTTGGTTGGTAGGAAGCTTTTTTACAATTTCACTAAAAAACTTCGCTTGTAAAACAATGGAACCAGTTTGTTGGATCTCCACTATTTCTTGCTCATTCTCTTCTTTAGGAATAAAAGATTCGATAGAAATATCTGAATCACTTCCAGTTAATGTTACTCCTTCTTCACTTGCAACAATTTTAATACCAGTGAGGATAGGAATAGTTGTTCTACTAGTAATTGCTTTCATAACATCTTGAACACTTTGAACAAGATGTTCTTTTTGGATGACGAATTTCATTAATTAATCCTCCGATTGAATAATTTTTAAATAGCAGTTCTAAATGCGTATTTTAATAATATATTTTTTTAAAAAAATAGTAGTAACAGTAGTAGGTCCTGTTAGTATGTGGATAACTAGGTTTAGGCAAGGAAACACAGTCTATCAACATGTGGATAGACTGTGTTTAAAGTAAGACAAGTTATACACATTATTCTATCTAAATTTTTAAGAGTTCGTTTATTTCTTTTAATTGTTTTTGAAGAATCGAATCAGTTACAAGCATTTTTGATATTTTTTCATGGGCATGGATAACAGTAGTATGATCTCGACCACCGAATTCTTCTCCGATTTTTGGTAAGGAAAAATCGGTTAATTCTCTCGATAAATACATAGCGATTTGCCTTGGGAACGCAATTGATTTGGTCCGTTTTTTTGCTTTAAAATCCTCTAACCTGATACTAAAAATCTCACCAACAACCTTTTGGATATCATGGATTGTTATAACTCTTGGTTTAGAGCTCGGTACAATATCCTTTAATGCTTCAGCTGCTAAATCAGCATTAATATCTTTATTAATTAAAGAAGAATAAGCAACAACGCGAATAAGGGCACCTTCTAGCTCACGAATATTTGTATCAATCTGATTAGCAATATAAAGCATGACTTCATTTGGAATGTCTAGCCCATCAGCTTTAGCTTTTTTCCTTAAAATAGCGATACGTGTTTCTAAGTCTGGTGGTGTAATGTCTGTAATAAGTCCCCATTCAAAACGAGAGCGTAAGCGATCCTCTAATGTTGGAATTTCTTTTGGAGGACGGTCACTTGAGATAATAATTTGTTTGCTTTCCTCATGTAGAGTGTTAAATGTATGGAAAAATTCTTCTTGCGTTGATTCTTTTCCCGCAAGAAATTGAATATCATCTATTAAAAGAACATCTACATTTCGATATTTATCACGGAATTCCGCACCTTTATTGTCGCGGATACTATTGATAAATTCATTTGTAAATTTTTCGGAAGATAAATAAACCACTTTAGCAGATGGATTATGATCTAGAACATAATGACCGATTGCATGCATTAAGTGTGTTTTTCCAAGTCCAACTCCTCCATAAATAAATAGAGGATTATATGCTTTTGCAGGTGCTTCTGCAACAGCAAGGGAAGCTGCATGGGCAAAGCGATTGCCAGATCCAATTACAAAAGTATCAAAAGTATACTTAGAATTCAAAATGGTTTGCTCTGTAACTTCCTCTTCTTTTTTCTTATGTTTTGTAGAAATTTGCTGATCAAATTCCTCTTCTTTTTGATTTTGAGGAATAATAAATTTTACTAGGAGCTCTTCTCCAGTAATTTCATAAAGTATTTCAGCAATAAGTTGAGAGTATCTCTCTTCTAACCAATCTCGCGCAAATTCATTAGGTGCTGTAACAACTAGAAGATCTCCCTGCAAGGAATGAGCCTTTGTAGGCTTAAGCCATGTATCAAAACTAGGTTTGCTAATCTTTGTTTCGATCGTGCTCAATGCAGTATTCCAAAGATCCGTTATATTTTTCAAGTTATCCTCGCCTCCTTTACCTAAAGTTAAACGTTCTTAGCGTTATTATTCATACTAGTTAACGATCTATCTTAAAACATGCAGAAAAAGACATATACCAATGTGAAATTTTTTTGGATAATCTCTTGTCCATTTGCAAAAAAATGAACAAAAACAAAAAAAGAGCCTTAAAGCCTTAAGATAAAACCTCTTTAATACATACTTCTACTAAAAAAGAATAGACCAATCGATGCAATAATCGCTTATTGGATTTTCTCTCGCAACAATGGCTAATCAACTTAAATAATTTTTACAAAAGAACATATTAATTTACTATGTTTCTTTATCCAAATCGTCAAATTCCATAGATAGGATTTTCAAAATATAGATTTTAAACAAAATATTGCAGCCTTGTCATAGCAATTATGCAAGAATCACAAGGAGCTTATCCTTTTCTTATGTGGAAAAATATATTATAAGGAAGATTAGTGGTATTTCGACAGTATCCACTGATTGTGGAAAACTCTGTTCAGACAATTAGAATAAGATGTCCACAACTTATCCACAGATTGTGGATAAAAGAGTTATGCACAGATTTTATTCAGATGTGAAAACAAAACTATAATATCAAAAATTCATAAGAACTGCAATGCTTTTTAATATCTTATCCACAAGCTAGTTAGGTTGTTAGTAATAAATGTCCACAAGGTATTAGTTTGTTGAAAAGTTGTAAATAACAATTGTGGAAAAAATATTCACGTCGAAATTTATCCACAATCGTCGAAAAGATAGTAAAAACGATGTGAAATTTATTTGCGCTATTGAAAAAGCAAAGCGGAAAAATAGAATGGATTGATACTGAAATTTAGAGAAGAATTTTTCGTAGAATACCCAAATTGGTAAAAATTATTCGTTAGGAAAAAGAATAGTTGGGAAGGATATGAAGTAGAATATAAAATTATGTGGTATACTATTCTAATGACCTTAGAGATAGAGAGGGAAGATCACTATAGTAATGTGATCTATAAATAAGATAAATAAAAAATGAATAGTTGACAATTAATTATCTATGTTTATATAATTGTAAGGACTGTCTATAACAGCTATTCCTCAGGGAGGTGTCATATACAATGAAAAGAACTTATCAACCAAATAAACGTAAAAGAAGTAAAGTTCACGGATTCCGTAGCCGTATGAGCAGCGCAAATGGACGTAATGTCTTAGCACGCCGTCGACGTAAAGGAAGAAAAGTATTATCAGCTTAGGCCACTGAAACGTCAGTGGTCTTTTTTCAATTAAAAAAGGTGAAGGGAATGATCTTAATAGAAGGACAGACCCTTCCTTTTTTTAAATATACTGGTTTACTTACGTTAATATGCCTGTCTAATTTTCTTTCAAGGCTGTTTTTTTGGCAACTTTACATAAACAGCCTCTTTTAAAGAGAGAATTAAGTTAACTTGAAGGAATTGAAGGAGTTATAAACGTTGAGAAAAGAATTTAGAATCAAAAAAAATAAAGAATTTCAGTCGGTTTTTAAAAAAGGAGAGTCCTTCGCCAATCGACAGTTTGTTATTTATAAATTAGAAAAAGTGGAACAAGGGCATTTTCGAATTGGCCTGTCTGTCAGCAAAAAAATTGGAAATGCAGTGAAAAGAAACCAAATAAAACGCTATGTAAGACAAGCATTCCTCGAATTTGAAGATCAGTTGGAAAATAAGTATGATTATGTCATAATTGTAAGAAAGCCTGTTGCTGATATGTCTTTTGAAGAAGTAAAAAAGAGTCTTACCCATGTTTTAAAAATAGCAAAGGTTCTTTCTAAAAAGAATTAGGGGAAATTATTAGTTAAGCGTTTCCTACTATTCGTTTATCGGTTACAATACTTATTAAGTAATATTCGAAAATCATGTTAAACAGGAGGATTTGCAGCTTGAATAAGAAATTTTTATTGGTAGTTGGTCTGCTTTTTTTAATGACCATTTTAACAGGATGTAGTGAGTTCAATCAACCAATAACTTCTGAAAGTGAAGGAATCTGGAATGAGTTCATTGTATATCCACTATCTCAACTGATTATAAAGACAGCAGCGTTTGCTGGAGGTAGTTATGGTATTTCTATTATTATCGTAACTATTTTAGTTCGACTAGTTATTTTGCCGCTTATGATTAAACAAACGAAAAATAGTAAAGCAATGCAGGCTATTCAGCCCCAAATGAAAGAGCTACAGCAAAAATATAGCTCTAAAGATCAAAAGACACAACAAAAGCTTCAAGAGGAAACAATGAAGTTGTTTCAAGAGAATAAAGTAAATCCATTGGCTGGATGCTTTCCTCTTATTGTACAAATGCCGATACTGATTGGTTTTTATCACGCTATTTCTCGTACGAGAGAAATTGCTTCCCATGATTTCTTATGGTTCAGTTTAGGACAGCCTGATCCAATCTATTTATTACCAATCTTAGCTGGTGTAACAACCTTTATTCAAACAAAATTATCAATGGCTGGAGCGCCTCCAAATCCACAAATGCAAATGATGGTTTGGATTATGCCAGTTATGATTTTAGTATTTGCGATTAATTTCCCTGCTGCATTATCCCTTTACTGGGTAGTAGGTAATATCTTTACAATTGTACAAACGTATTTTATTAAGGGTCCTGAAATTAAAGGTGTTGGACAAACTAGCAAAGCAGGAGGAGCGAAGAAGTGAAAGAAGTTACTGCCGTAGGACAAACAGTCGACGCAGCAGTGGAGTCAGCTTTAGCTCAGCTTAAGACAACAAAGAATCAGGTTGAAATCATTGTTGTTGATGAAGGAAAAAAAGGATTTTTCGGTTTTGGTGCTAGATCTGCGAAAGTAACAGTGAAGAAAAAAGTAGATCCTGTTGAAACCGTTAAGGGCTTTTTAAAAGATGTTAGTGAAAAAATGGGTGTTACAATTGATATCCAAGTTAAACAAAATGGCAAAAATATTTTATTTGAATTATCAGGTGAAAAAATTGCTTTGTTAATTGGCAAAAGAGGGCAAACACTTAATTCTATACAATATTTAGCGCAATTAGTAATTAATAGAGAATCAAAAGAGTATTTTAAAGTGATGTTAGATGCGGAGGGTTACCGAGAGCGTAGAAAACAAGCTTTAATTCAGCTAGCAGAAAGAATAGCCTATAAAGCGGTTAAGATAGGAAAAGAAATCCCTCTTGAACCGATGCCAGCAGATGAAAGAAAAACGATTCATACTGCCTTGGTTTCTTTCAAAGGTATAAAAACATATTCCTCAGGTGAGGATGCAAAACGACATATTATTGTGGCGCCAGTAAAGTTAAAAAATCGATAGAAAAAAGAGATCGTCTTTTAAGATAGGGAGACGATCTCTTTTTTTTGGCTTTTTAACTTCATATTATCTTCTAAGTTGGTCCTTTCTATTTGCTTGGCTACCGATTTTTTGATAGTTCCCCATTACAAATCCCTATATTTTTTTCGAGATATTATTTTTGAATAATATTTTAATCCAAACAGGAAATGAAGAAGTAAATATCATAAAAAAATATGTACTTTCGTATCTTCCTTAAAGTGTAAAGAAGTGTTTAGCTATTGGAATTTTATTTTTCGTTTTATTGTTATTCACATGTGGATAAGATAGAATGGTATATAACGATAAAAGTGAATGTGGATAAGTGTGCGGATTTTTTTCTTTTTTTACATTTGTGGATATGTTAATCTAATCTAATGTAATCATGTCAAAGGTGAATACAATCATTTTATATAGATATATTTTTTGAATTGAGGTGATAAAGATGGAATTGGATACAATTGCTGCGATATCGACTCCAATGGGTGAGGGAGCGATCGCAATTGTTCGAATGAGTGGTCCAGATTCAATAAAAATTGCAGACAAGCTTTTTAAGAGCATAGGTAATAAGAAGTTAAGTGAGGTAGCAAGTCATACGATACATTATGGACATATTATTGATCCAACAACAGATGAGGTTGTGGAAGAAGTAATGGTATCGTTGATGAGAGGACCAAAAACTTTTACCAAAGAGGATGTTATCGAAATTAACTGTCATGGTGGGCTAGCTTCTGTAAACCGACTATTGCAATTGACTACTTCTTATGGTGCTAGAATTGCGGAACCTGGCGAATTTACAAAAAGAGCTTTTTTAAATGGGCGAATTGATCTTTCTCAAGCAGAAGCAGTAATGGATTTAATTAGAGCAAAAACGGATCGTGCGATGAATGTGGCCCTTGGACAAATGGAAGGAAGATTATCTAAATTAATCAGGCATTTGCGCCAAGAAATCTTAGAAACATTAGCACAGGTAGAGGTTAATATTGATTATCCAGAATATGATGATGTGGAAGAGATGACACAACAAGTAATGCTTGAAAAATCAAGGTATATAAAGGCTGAAATTGAAAAGCTTCTACAGACATCTCAACAGGGAAAGATTCTCCGGGAAGGACTAGCAACGGTGATTGTTGGTAGACCGAATGTGGGGAAATCATCTTTATTAAACAGTTTGGTGCAAGAAAATAAAGCCATCGTAACAGATATTCCTGGTACAACTAGAGATGTAATTGAAGAATATGTGAATGTGCGCGGAGTTCCTCTTCGTTTGCTAGATACAGCAGGTATACGTGAAACAGAAGATATTGTGGAGCGAATAGGGGTAGAAAAATCACGAAAAGTACTCCGAGAAGCAGATTTAATTTTACTTGTCCTAAATTATGCGGATGAATTAACAGAAGAAGATAAGAATATTTTTAAAGCGACAGAAGGTATGGATTTTATTGTTATTGTTAATAAAACAGACTTACCGCAAAAAATTGATTTAGAGAATGTAAAAGAACTTGCGGGGAATCGAAAAGTAATTACGACATCTATATTAGAAGAAAACGGTGTAGATTTGTTAGAAGAAGCGATAGCTAGTCTATTTTTTGAAGGCTCTATTGAAGCAAGTGATATGACGTATGTTTCTAATTCAAGGCATATTTCCTTATTGAACCAAGCACTGCGTGCAATAAGTGAGGCGATTGAAGGAGCAGAAAGTGGTACACCAATAGATATCGTACAAATTGATTTAACAAGAACGTGGGAAATACTTGGTGAAATTATTGGTGAGAGTGTACATGAAAGCTTAATCAATCAGCTATTCTCTCAATTCTGTTTAGGAAAATAATTGGTTTTATTAAATAAAGGTTGTTTTACGAAAACAACATAAAAGAAAGATTTGAAAGAAGGAGGCATCATGATGCAGTACGAAGCTGGAAATTATGATGTGATTGTCATTGGTGCAGGTCATGCTGGCTGTGAAGCGGGACTTGCAGCAGCAAGAATAGGTGCCAAAACATTAATGTTAACGATAAATTTGGATATGGTCGCTTTTATGCCATGTAATCCTTCTGTCGGGGGGCCGGCAAAAGGGATTGTCGTTAGGGAAATTGACGCACTTGGCGGCGAAATGGGCAAGAATATTGATAAAACATATATACAAATGAGAATGTTGAATACAGGAAAAGGTCCTGCAGTACGGGCGCTAAGAGCTCAGGCGGATAAATATATGTATCAACATGAAATGAAGAAGACGTTAGAAAATGAACCGAATTTAACATTAATTCAAGGAATGGTAGAAGAATTAATCGTAGAAGATCAAGCTGTAAAAGGAGTTATTACGAAAACAGGGGCTACGTATCGCGCAAAAACGATCGTGGTCACTACTGGTACTTATCTTCGCGGCGAAATTATTTTGGGTGAGCTTAAATACTCAAGCGGTCCAAATAATCAACAGCCTTCCATCCGATTATCAGAGCATTTAGAAGAGCTAGGTTTTGATTTGGTACGCTTTAAAACAGGAACACCTCCCCGTGTAAATAGTCATTCTATTGACTACTCTAAGACAGAAATACAGCCTGGGGACGATGTTCCAAGAGCCTTCTCTTATGAAACAACGAAATTTATTACTGATCAGCTTCCTTGCTGGTTAACGTACACAAATGAAAAGACACATCAAATTATTGATTCCAACTTACATCGTTCACCAATGTATTCTGGAATGATCAAAGGGACTGGACCACGTTATTGTCCATCGATTGAAGACAAAGTGGTTCGATTCAATGATAAACCGAGACATCAAATTTTCTTAGAGCCAGAGGGCAAAAATACGCAAGAAGTTTACGTACAAGGATTGTCCACAAGCTTACCAGAAGACGTTCAACAAGAAATTTTAAGAACAATTCCAGGATTAGAAAATGTCCAAATGATGCGAGCTGGATATGCCATTGAGTACGATGCTATTGTCCCAACACAATTATGGCCAACTTTAGAAACGAAGAAGATAAAAAATCTTTACACTGCTGGCCAAATTAATGGAACTTCAGGGTATGAAGAAGCAGCTGGCCAAGGATTAATGGCAGGTATGAACGCAGGATTAAATGCATTAGGAAAAGAAGAAGTTATTCTAAGTCGTTCTGATGCATATATCGGTGTTTTAATTGATGACTTAGTAACGAAAGGTACAAACGAGCCGTACCGTCTATTGACATCAAGAGCAGAATACCGGTTATTGCTTCGTCATGATAATGCAGATTTACGTTTAACAGACATTGGCCATAAAATTGGTCTTATTTCGCAAGAACGCTATGCGAAATTTACTGATAAAAAGCAATTAATCGAACAAGAAAAGCAACGTTTGAGCGAAGTAATGCTAAAGCCAAATGAACAAGTACAAAATGTTATTAAAGGACAAGGCGGAAGCGAATTAAAAGATGGAATAAGAGCGGGAGATCTATTAAAACGACCTGAAATGAATTATAGCCATATTGAACAGCTTGCTCCTAGTAGTGTAGAACTAACAGAAGATATTAAAGAGCAAGTAGAAATCCAAATAAAATATGAAGGCTATATTGAAAAATCATTGCAGCAAGTGGATCGACTGAAGAAAATGGAGAATAAGAAAATTCCTGAGAATATTGATTACGACGCTATCTCTAGTCTTGCAACGGAAGCAGTACAGAAATTAAAAAAAGTTCGTCCATTATCGATCGCACAGGCATCAAGAATTTCTGGTGTAAACCCAGCAGATATATCCATTTTATTAGTTTATTTAGAACAAGGAAAAATTGCTCGTGTTTAATCTCTGGTTAGAAAGGGTTCATGCATGAATACGGAAGAATTTATTCAAATGTTGTCCGATAAAGGAATCACTTTATCAGATAAACAAATAAAACAGTTTGAACTTTACTATGAAACATTGGTAGAGTGGAATGAAAAAATGAATTTAACAGCGATTACGGAAAAACCAGATGTTTATTTAAAGCATTTTTATGATTCTATTACTGCTGGATTTTACTATGAGGGGTTTCAAAATGCTGCACAACTGTGTGATGTAGGTGCAGGAGCAGGTTTTCCGAGTATCCCTTTGAAAATTGTTTTTCCTGATTTAAAGGTAACAATTGTCGATTCTTTGAAAAAAAGAATTCATTTTCTAGAACACTTAGCGTCTCTATTAGATTTAAAAGAGGTTAACTTTATTCACGATCGAGCAGAAACATTTGGCCAAAATAAAGAGTATCGTGAATCATTTGATATTGTAACTGCAAGGGCAGTAGCACGACTCTCTGTTTTAAGTGAACTTTGTCTGCCGCTAGTCAAGATCGGAGGCACTTTCGTTGCGATGAAAGCAGCAAGTGCCAAAGAAGAAATAGAAGCTGGGAAAAAGGCAGTAAGCCTATTAGGTGGAACGGTAAATGAAACGAACTCCTTTTTATTGCCTATTGAAGAAAGTGAAAGAAATATCATCATAATAGCAAAAGAAAAGCCAACACCTAAAAAGTATCCTAGAAAACCAGGAACTCCTAATAAAGAACCGATTGAATAGGTGAAAGCGCAGATTATTTTCTGATATTTTTCTAAAAGCTACCCATTTATTTAGTAGATTGTATCCCTCTATTTTTGGCGAAGTTTGTTGATGAAAATAGAGGGGATATCTCATCTCTTAATAAAGCGGGAAAATGGCATTAGTAAGCTAGGCTGCTGGTTAATAGCAATAAACGAAAACAGCCTTACGTTATTACGAAAGAAAAAAGAGAATGATATAATCATTCATAGGATTAAGTCTATATCAATTATCATATCTACTATATAATATACCTATAAATGTCATATTCTATGAAATTTCGAGAAGTTTCTTACTATAAGTTAGATGACTTTGCAGGGATTAATGTTTCATATAGAGAATAACTAATAGGGAGTTTTGTAAAGGTGGTGCAGGGTGATGAAGCCTTCTTTCTCACGATTTTTTGGACTAGGCGAAAAAGGAGAGCAAATAGAAGAAGCTAGTCAAATAAGTGCAGATGCTGCTCAAGAGGAGATCGAGAATATGGGGAGTAAAGAAGAAGTTAGAAGAATCCCAATTAATCAGATTGTTCCTAACCGTTTTCAACCAAGAACGGTATTTGATGATGAAAAAATTGAAGAATTAGCTCGTACAATTCATACACATGGTATTATTCAACCAATTGTATTGAGAGAGTATGAGGAAGATAAATTTGAAATCATTGCTGGAGAACGAAGATGGAGAGCAATGAAGAAGCTTGGTTGGGAAGAAGCACCAGCTATCATTAAAAATATGAGTGATACAGAAACTGCTTCTGTTGCACTTATAGAAAATCTCCAAAGGGAAGAACTTTCTCCTATTGAAGAAGCAATTGCATATGGAAAATTATTAGAGTTGCACAATCTTACCCAGGAGGCACTTGCCCAAAGACTAGGTAAAGGGCAGTCGACTGTCGCTAATAAATTAAGACTTCTGAAATTGCCAGAAGAAATTCAAGAAGCATTATTAAATAAAGAGATTTCTGAGCGTCATGCTCGTTCCATGATTCCTTTAAAAGAACGAGAAAAACAAATCCAACTATTACAGGAAATCATCGAAAAGAGCTTAAATGTAAAGCAAACTGAAGAGCGTGTCGTGAAAATGCTTGAACAAACGAAGCAGAAGCCGAAGCCAAAAAGAAAAGCATTTAGCAAAGATATGCGAATAGCAGTAAATACTATTCGCCAATCGTTAAACATGGTTTCAGATAGCGGAATTAATCTAAATGCTGAAGAAGAAGAGTTTGAAGATTTTTATCAATTTACGATAAAAATTCCGAAAAAGAAATAATACTTAAATAGACTTCCTCTATTATTTAAATAGATTTGTATAGCATTATTATTTATACTTATTTTTAGATTCTGGGCTCTGTTAAATCCCGCTCGTAAAAAATGGAATAACTTCCCTTTTAGAAAAAATTATTTAACAGAGCATATTTTTTGTGAGAATAATAGCCATTTTGCTGATTCTCACTTTTTTATATGATGATTTTATTCCTCAAAGGATAACCACAAGTAGAAATTTAAACCTCAATTATTGATTTTGATAGGATTATTTTCTAAGCAAATCAAATAAAGAAATTCTCCATAAAATGCTTGAAATGATGGGCTTTTTTAACTTCTTTTATACCATAAACTTATGCTTATTTTCCGTCATTAACCTAGATTAAAAGAAAAAGTAACGATATTTAGATGTTTTCATGATAAAATAATATACGTGATTACAATAGGCATGGAATTGGCCATGTTGTAGTCTATTCATGTTTTTTAACTAATAAATTGTTTTATAGTTTGAAAGCTATTAAACAATTCATTTTTTTATATTAAGCAGCCATCTTGCGTCGATTGTATATTTCGTAGCTAGTATGGAATTAAAGGTAGGTGACATCATGGGTAAAATTATTACTGTTGCTAACCAAAAGGGTGGAGTTGGAAAAACAACTACATCAGTCAATCTTGGCTCTTGTTTAGCATATATCGGAAAAAGAGTGCTATTAGTAGATATTGATCCACAAGGAAATGCTACTAGTGGTGTAGGTATTGAAAAAGCTGATGTTGATCATTGTATCTATGATGTATTAGTCGATGATCTAGAAGCAAGTATGGTGATAAAACAGACAAATGTAGAAAATTTGGATGTTATTCCTGCAACAATTCAATTAGCTGGAGCAGAAATAGAACTTGTTTCTACTATTTCCAGAGAAGTAAGATTGAAAAGGGCTTTAGATGAAGTCAAACACAACTATGATTATATTTTAATAGATTGTCCTCCTTCTTTAGGATTATTAACGATTAATGCGTTAACTGCATCGGACGCAGTATTAATACCAGTTCAATGTGAATATTACGCTTTAGAAGGCTTAAGTCAACTATTAAATACTGTTCGACTTGTTCAAAAGCATTTAAATCATGACTTGGCAATTGAAGGTGTGTTGCTAACAATGCTAGATGCTAGAACAAATCTAGGTCTACAGGTTATTGAAGAAGTCAAAAAGTATTTCCAAGATAAAGTTTATAAAACAATTATCCCAAGAAATATTCGTTTATCAGAAGCACCAAGTCATGGGGAACCAATAATCATTTATGATCCAAAATCACGTGGTGCCGAAGTTTATTTGGACCTTGCGAAGGAAGTGGTTACTAGTGGCTAAAGGACTTGGAAAAGGGCTAGATGCCTTTTTTCCTAAAGTGGATGACGTGAAGGAAGAACATGTTCAAGAAATAAGCCTTAATGAATTGCGCCCCAATCCTTATCAGCCTAGAAAATTCTTCGATGAGGAAGCAATTGAAGAATTAAAGCTTTCAATTTTGGAACATGGAATTCTTCAACCAATCATTGTGAGAAAAAGTATTAAAGGGTATGAGATAGTAGTTGGAGAACGCAGATATCGTGCAGCTAAAGAAGCAAAACTAAAGTCTATTCCTGCAGTGGTTCGACAATTATCAGAACAGCAAATGATGGAATTAGCAGTCCTAGAGAACCTTCAAAGAGAAGATTTATCACCTATTGAAGAAGGGCATGCCTATCAGACGTTGATGAAGAAGTTAAAGCTGACTCAAGAGGAGCTAGCAAAACGTTTAGGGAAAAGTAGACCTCATATCGCTAACCATGTTCGGTTATTATCTCTTCCAAAGACGGTTCAAAATTATATTTCTGATGGTAAAATTTCAATGGGACATGGAAGAGCTTTATTGGGCTTGAAAAATAAAGATAAGCTTCCTGCAATTGTTGATAAAATAATTAAAGACGGATTAAATGTGCGTCAATTAGAACAATTAATTCAGCTCTTAAATGAGAATGTTTCACGTGAAACAAAGAAAGAAAAACCAACGGCAAAAAATGTTTTTATTAAAGAGCAAGAGTCATTTCTTCGTGAAAGATTTGGAACTACTGTTCATATTAAGCAAAAGAAAAACAAGGGGAAAATTGAAATTGAATTTTTCTCAGAAGATGATTTAACACGTATTCTCCAAATGTTTGAATTAGAAAGTGAAAATTAAAAAAGCCATCTAAGAAAAGGAAGTTTACAAATGATTATTTGTAAACTATGCCTTTTTTTAGGCGGCTTTTTATTATAGAAAAAAAGATGGAATAGAATTATACAGGTTCTTCTTTTACATGATATTCCTGCAATTCTGCAGAATGCATATATCGAAGGCTAGTATGATATATGCCTTTCGAAATAATTTTTGCCATATTTAATACTAGGCTTAATCTAGTATTTTGAAGAACTAAAAATTCCATAAATCCACTGATGTTAACAATTCCCGTAATATGAATATTCCCTACAGGTGGGAGTTCCTTTTTAACGCCACTTCCTGGTTTCACAGGACCATCTCCAATTTGAATCACACCAACGCTTTTCATTCTACCTAGACAGGCATCTATTCCAATAATATAAGGATTTTTATGTTTTTCATGAACTTCCTTTAATTTTTCCTCTAAATTGAGGGCATGAATTGGTTCGTCTAAAGTTCCATAGACATGAAAAGGAGATATATTCTTTTCACTTAACAACGTGCCAATAAGTGGACCCAATGAATCTCCAGTAGAACGATCGGTTCCAATACAAATAAAGACGATTGGTTGAGTAACTGAAACTGATGGTAATTGTTTAGATAATGAATCAGCAATCTTAAAAGCTGCTAATTGTTCATCATGTGCTATTCTAATAGGAAGGTCGTTTTTTTCGAAAAGGCTGGAATATAAGGTCATTGAATCTACTCCTTTATCATTTAGGATTCGATAAAATCTATAGGAGAAAGCTATTATCGTGTTTAGTTAGATTCTGTTAAGTACCTATCAATCAAGTTGCAAATCTATCGAACCATTTGTTGTTTTTATGCATAGTTATTGTAGTATTCAGTATATGGAAAAGAGGCGAATTCTATACATATACATATAAATAAAGGAAAAAAGAGCGATACAGTAAGTGAGTAATTCATTATAATAAGGGCAAAAAGTCCTGTGTTTTTTAGGAAACATACTACTTCAAAGCACGTAGAAAAACTGTTAAAATAAACTTACCCAATATGATAGCTAATGAAGAGTAAAATAGAAAAATAGGTAACTTTTTTTCATTTCATAACATTGGGTGGAAACATGGAGTTTATTTCATAAATTACTTTGTATGAACAGATGCAAAAAAGAAAATAATCTAGTAGAAGTCTATATTTAGAGGTGTCTAGATGGATGAGAATATAAAAGAAGGTATAGGTAGTCTCATAAATGAGGATTTGTGGAGTAGTCTTGGCTTTGGAGCAATTAAGCTCGTACTTATCTTTTTAATTAGTGGGATTGTCATTAGGATAGGGAAAGCTGCAGTACGTAATATATTTAAAGTTAGAACACATTCCTCTTTTAGAGTTTCAGAAAGAAGAGAAGCTACATTAATTAAGCTATTAGAAAATACAATCACCTATGTAGTGTATTTTATTGCTATAATGATGGCATTGTCCGTTTTTAACATAGATGTTAAGGCATTATTAGCTGGAGCCGGAATTGTTGGGCTTGCTGTTGGTTTTGGAGCACAAAGTCTAGTGAAAGACATTATCACAGGATTCTTTATTATTTTTGAAGATCAATTTTCCGTTGGAGACCAAGTTCGTATTGGTACCTATGAGGGTGTTGTGGAAGAAATTGGACTAAGAACTACAAAAATAAAAGGCTTTACTGGAGAAGTAAATATCATTCCAAACGGAAGCATTATTGAAGTGACTAATTTCTCCATAAATAATAGTAAAGCAGTTGTAGATGTGAGTATTGCTTATCAAGGTGATATTAATCGAGCAGAAAAGGTAATACAGGAACTGATTGAAAAACTACCAGAGCAATATGAGGATATTGTCGGTGTTCCAGAATTATTAGGCGTACAAAATATTCAAGCGGCAGAAGTAACCATTCGTGTAGTGGCAGAAACATTGCCGATGAAGCATCATTCCATTGCAAGGATATTAAGAAAAGAAATAAAGAATGTATTAGATGAAAATGGAATAGAAAGTCCTGTCCCAAAATTAGTCATGTATTCGAAACCATAATAATTCGTTCAGGAGGAAATATGGAACAGAAAGAATTTGGTCTAAATGATGTAGTCGAGATGAAAAAAGCCCATCCCTGTGGTACAAATCGCTGGAAGATAATTCGATTAGGAATGGATATTCGGATTAAATGTGAAGGTTGCGAGCATAGTGTCCTCATTCCAAGAAGAGATTTTTCAAGAAAAATGAAAAAAATTTTAGTGAAGCATGAAGAATAACATAGGGAATTATATTATTTTTCATAAAGAAGACGGCAAATAATAAAATTGCCGTCTTTTAAAGTTAAGGGAAAAGGAACACTACTTGTCTTTTTCCCTCGTTAAAACTATAATTGTTAGAGGTTTATAATTATAATGAAATTACTTTCTATTTGTACGATAGAGTTAGAAAGTTTATATAAGGGAGTGGCATAATGGCGTTAACTGCTGGAATAGTTGGTTTACCTAATGTTGGTAAATCTACATTGTTTAATGCAATTACACAAGCTGGTGCAGAATCAGCGAACTATCCGTTCTGTACTATTGATCCAAACGTTGGAATTGTAGAAGTACCTGATAATCGTTTAACAAAATTGACAGAGTTAGTACAACCGAAAAAAACAGTACCTACAACTTTTGAATTTACAGATATTGCTGGAATTGTAAAAGGGGCAAGTAAAGGGGAAGGTCTTGGTAATAAGTTTTTATCTCATATTCGTGAAGTGGATGCTATATGCCAAGTAGTACGTTGTTTTGCAGATGATAATATTACCCATGTATCAGGAAAAGTAGATCCTATCTCTGATATCGAAACAATCAACTTAGAATTAATTCTTGCTGATTTAGAATCAGTAGAAAAAAGAATTGGCCGTGTTGGAAAAATGGCGAAGCAAAAAGATAAAGAAGCAGTTGCGGAATTAGAAGTATTAGAATTATTAAAAGCTGCTTTTGAAGAGGAAAAACCAGCAAGAACGGTTGAATTTACAGAGGAACAAGCAAAAATTGCTAAAGGATTACATCTTTTAACGATTAAGCCTGTATTATATGTTGCGAATGTTGGCGAGGATGAAATTGCTGATGCAGCGAATAATGAATATGTAAAGCGCGTAAAAGATTTTGCTGCAAATGAAGATGCAGAAGTAATTGTAATCTGTGCGAAAATCGAAGAAGAAATTGCAGAGCTTGAAGGAGAAGAAAAGGAAATGTTCCTTCAAGAGCTTGGAATTGAAGAGTCTGGATTAGATCAGTTAATTCGTGCAGCATATCACCTTCTTGGATTAGCAACTTACTTTACTGCTGGTGTTCAAGAAGTTCGTGCTTGGACATTTGTTCAAGGAATGAAAGCTCCACAATGTGCAGGAATTATTCATTCTGATTTTGAAAGAGGCTTTATCCGTGCGGAAACTGTTTCTTATGATGATTTATTAGCAAGTAGTAATATGGTTGCTGCGAAAGAAGCTGGTAAAGTTCGTTTAGAAGGAAAAGAATATATAGTTAGAGACGGCGATATTATCCATTTCCGCTTTAACGTATAATTCCATTTGTTAACTAGAGAGTCACTCATAAAAGGATTAGTGTCAGTCCAAATCAATGAAATTGATCTTGAACTAGCTACTCTTTTTTGAGTGATTTTTTTGTGGGAATTTTCGTTTCTAGTATGAATAAACAGGCTTACTTCAAGATAATTACAATAAGGAAATCCGATTTAAGAAAATGTACATTCTTTTTACATTTCTTTAAAACTACCCTAGCATGGAAGAGGTAAAATAAGAATAACTTATAACTAACTTGATAAAAAGGGAGTGGAGTTTTTGAAAATCGCGGTTTTCTCAGACACTTATTTTCCTCAAGTAAATGGTGTTGCACAGACATTAAAGAGGCTTAGTAACCATTTGGAAAAAAGGCAAATTTCCTATCAAGTATATTCTCCAGAAAATAAATCTTCTACTACATACCCTAACATTAATCAATTTCCAAGCCTTCCATTTTTTCTTTATCCAGAGTGTCGAACGGTTATAGCAAACCCAAAAAAAATAGAAAATAATCTAAAGGAATTTAAACCAGATCTTATTCACCTGGCGACACCTTATATGATGGGACTGTATGGGTTATTTGCTGCCAAAAAATTAAATATTCCAGTCGTATCCTCTTACCACACCAATTTTGATCAATATCTAAAATACTACCATGCCTCCTTACTAGAACCATTTTTATGGAAATATTTAAAATGGTTTCATCAATCAACAGAAAAAATATTTGTTCCTAGTAAAGAAACACAGAAAAAATTAGTAGCATTGGATTTTCGTGATTTAAAAGTTTGGGGAAGAGGGATTGATTTCGAACTTTTTAAGCCAAATACTGATGCTAAAGAGCAAATTAAAAGAAAGTTCCAAATCCAAGAAAAGCATATTTTATTGTATGTAGGCAGATTAGCTCCAGAGAAAGATTTAGATACATTAAGTGAGATCATTGATAAATTGCCTTCCAGTATGAAGGAGTCTGTGCACTGGCTAATAGTTGGAGATGGACCAAGTAAGGAATCTTGGAGAGAAAAGGAAAAATCGCAAAAAAATATTACGTTGACCGGTTATATAAAAGGAAATGAGTTGGCGAGAATATATGCAGGAGCTGACCTTTTTGTTTTTCCATCCTATACAGAAACTTTTGGAAATGTTGTATTAGAAGCAATGGCTTGTGGAACACCAGCAGTTGTTGCTAATGAAGGTGGAGTGAAAGAATTTGTAATAGACAATGTAAATGGGAAAATATGCGAAAAACAAAATGCTGAAAGTTTTCATCAAGCAATTAGTGCTTTGTTAGCTGATGAAAAGCTGCGACTGGGTATGGGAAGAGAAGCTAGAAGTTATGCGTCAACGCAATCATGGGATAATATTTTTGACGGGCTGATCAGTGATTATTGTGAAGTAATACAATCTCACCAAAAGTTAAATAAAAAGTATGCATAAAAGTGGTCTTATGTTTTCTTATTCGGTTTAATAACAAGGCTATTTTTAGTACATTGCTATTTATAATAAACTATGCTATACTTTTACATTGTGAGTAATGTATAGTTGCTCCTTGCCCAATTATGGGCCGTCTAGACCAAAAGGAGGTGAAAGTGATGAAAAAGTACGAAATTATGTACATCATCCGTCCAAATATTGAAGATGAGGCTAAGAAAACACTTGTTGAGCGTTTCAATGCTATTCTTACAGATAATGGAGCGGAATTAGCAGAATCAAAAGAGTGGGGTAAACGTCGCCTTGCATATGAAATCAATGATTTCCGCGATGGTTACTATCAATTAGTAAAAGTTAACGCTGCACCTGTAGCGGTTGAAGAATTCTCTCGTTTAGCTAAGATCAGCGAAGATATCATTCGCCACATCGTAGTTAAAGAAGAAGCAAAATAATATATAAATAATGTTTCACGTGAAACATTTAAGATGGAAGGGAGTTGAAACTGATGATGAATCGGGTAGTTCTTGTTGGCCGTTTAACTAAGGATCCGGAGTTGCGTTATACACCAAGTGGAGTTGCAGTTGCATCCTTCACACTTGCAGTTAACCGTACGTTTACAAACCAGCAAGGTGAAAGAGAAGCTGACTTCATTAACTGTGTTATTTGGAGAAAACCAGCAGAAAACGTTGCTAACTTCTTGAAAAAGGGAAGTCTAGCAGGTGTCGATGGTCGTATTCAAACGCGTAGCTATGATGGACAAGACGGAAAACGTGTATATGTAACCGAAGTATTAGCTGAAAGTGTTCAGTTCTTAGAACCTAGAAACAGCTCTGCTAATAATAGAAGTGACAACATGAATTATGGTGCCCCAAGAGAACAAGATAATCCTTTTGGAGGATCAAATAATTATCAGAATCAGCGACCTCAAACGAATAGAAATAATCAGGATTATACAAAAATGGATGAAGATCCATTTGCAAATAGCGGTCAAATCGATATTTCAGATGATGATTTACCATTCTAATATAATTTTGATCATTAAAAAAGGAGGTTAATCTCATGGCAATGGGTGGACGCAGAGGTGGCCGTGCTAAACGTCGTAAAGTATGTTACTTTACTGCTAACGGTATCACTAAAATCGATTATAAAGATGTAGATTTACTTAAAAAATTCATCTCAGAACGTGGTAAAATTTTACCTCGTCGTGTAACTGGTACAAGCGCTAAATACCAACGTAAATTAACGATTGCTATTAAACGTGCACGTACTATGGCTTTACTACCATACGTAAGTGGAGAATAATTAGCCTATAAAAAACCCTATTAGACTTTTGTTTAATAGGGTTTTTTTATTATATAAATGAAAAATTACCTGTCTGTACTATTTAATATTTTCTGCAGAATTTCTTATCTACACTTTTAATATGTTATGAAACAGCTTATTTCAATATAGAAAAATGGCATTTTGATGTCTTCTTATTTTTTCCTAGTATTTATTGCGAGTATCTTCATTGAAGAAGAACAGGAATAATAGTAAAATACTAGGTAAAGATGCAAACCCTTTCTTATTGTTGTAAAGGTGTCCCATTATTTCTGTAAGTAAAGAGGGAGAGACCTTTTTATATTTTAATTTAGTTTTATGGGGTATAATAGTATCAGGTTTAATGAATACATAGTAAGGATTATGTGAAAAACTCACGAGTTTTAGGAGGGGAAAAATTGCCTACTTTTTTAGAGAAAGGGTCCATACGGTATCCATTAATATGTTTAATCGGTATTACCACTATCATGCTTGGAATCCTCTCTTTTTATAACTGGGTATTTTCCTTAATTGGGTTAGTCCTTTTTGTCACTCCTTTTTATTTCATTTTACGAATAGATAGTCGTCAAAGAAAGGAAACAGAAGAGTATATAACCACTCTTTCATACCGCGTCAAAAAAGTGGGGGAAGAGGCACTAATGGAAATGCCAATAGGGATCATGCTTATAAATGATGATTATTATATTGAATGGACAAATCCTTTTTTAGCATCTTGTTTTACAGAGGATACACTTGTTGGAAGGTCTTTGTATGATGTTTCTCCATCGATTATTCCTTTAATTAAGCAAGAGGTTGAAACGGAAATCGTTACATTGCATGAAAGAAAGTTTCGAGTTATTCATAAAGTGGAAGAACGCCTATTATACTTTTTCGATGTTACAGAACAAACGGAAATTGAGAAACTTTATGAAGATGAACGTACTGCAATTGCTATCATCTTTTTAGACAATTATGATGATTTAACTCAAGGGATGGATGACCAGACAAGAAGTAGCATAAATAATAGCGTTACTGCGATCTTAAATAAATGGGCTACAGATAATGGCGTTCTATTAAAACGAATATCTTCTGATCGTTTTATTGCTATTTTTAATGAACATATTCTGCAAAGCTTGGAAAAAGGGAAATTTACAATATTAGATGATGTCCGGGAATTGACTACAAGGCAGAATGTTCCCTTAACACTTAGTATTGGAGTAGGATCAGGTGTATCCTCCTTACCAGAGTTGGGGAATATTGCACAATCTAGTCTTGATTTAGCCTTAGGTAGAGGCGGAGATCAAGTCGCTATTAAGCAGCCAAATGGCAAAGTCAAGTTCTATGGCGGAAAAACAAATCCTGTAGAAAAACGGACAAGAGTTAGAGCGAGAGTTATTTCCCACGCTTTAAAGGAATTAGTCTTAGATAGTGATAAAGTTATTATAATGGGGCATAAAAATCCAGATATGGATGCAATTGGTGCAGCTATTGGAATTCATAAAGTTGCTCAGATGAACCAAAAAGAAGCATATATCGTAATCAACTTTCAAGAAATAGATACTGCCGTTAGAAGACTAATAGAAGAAATAAAAAAGCAGGAGTCTCTATTTACGAAATTTATTACTCCAGATCAAGCATTAGAAATGGCAACAGGAGATACCTTGCTAGTAGTAGTGGATACACATAAACCTTCTTTGGTGATTGAAGAGCATTTGTTGAATAAAATAGAAGATGTAGTAGTAATTGACCATCATCGTCGTGGAGAGGAATTTATTGAAAATCCGCTACTTGTCTATATGGAACCTTATGCTTCATCAACAGCTGAACTCGTTACTGAATTATTAGAATATCAGCCAAAAAGTGTGAAAATTGAAATGTTAGAAGCAACAGCCCTTTTAGCAGGAATCATTGTTGATACGAAAAGCTTTACCTTAAGAACAGGGGCTCGAACCTTTGACGCAGCGTCCTATTTACGTGGTCAGGGAGCAGATACAGTACTTGTTCAAAAGTTTCTAAAAGAAGACATTGAAAACTATGTGAAAAGAGCGAAAATAATTGAAAATGTCCAATTCTATAAAGAGGGCATTGCAATAGCTATTGCTAAAGACGGAGGAGCAGTAGATAGTGTTTTAATTGCGCAAACTGCAGATACATTATTAACGATGGATGGAATCATTGCCTCCTTTGTAATAGCGCCTCGAGGGGAAACGACAATTGGGATTAGTGCTCGTTCTTTAGGAGAAATCAATGTCCAAATAATAATGGAAAGCCTACATGGTGGTGGACATTTAACCAATGCAGCTACACAGCTTTCGAATATGCCAATGGAAGAAGTAGTGGCAAGGCTAAAGTTAGCAATTGATGAGTATTTTGAAGGGAGAAGAAAAGAATGAAAGTTATTTTTCTAAAAGATGTAAAAGGTAAAGGGAAAAAAGGAGAAGTTAAAAATGTTGCAGATGGTTATGCACATAACTTTCTTTTAAAACAAGGATTGGCTGTAGAAGCAAATAATTCTGCAGTTAGCACCCTAAATGCTCAAAAGAAAAAAGAAGAGAAACAAGCAATTGAAGAGCTAAATAATGCAAAAGAACTGAAAGAAAAGCTAGAAAAAGTAACAGTTGAGCTTCATGCAAAATCTGGTGAAGGCGGCAGATTGTTTGGCTCAATTACTAGTAAGCAAATTGCAGATGAATTAAATAAAAAGCATCAAATTAAAATTGATAAAAGAAAAATTGAATTAAATGATGCTATTCGTTCTCTAGGAGTTACAAAGGTTCCAGTTAAGCTTCACCATGAAGTTTCCGCTACATTAAATGTGCATGTGAAGGAATTAAGCTAATATTGGAAGTTCCATTTATCACTAAACATGTTAAAATAGAATAAGCTTAAGAAAATGTGATACAGGTTTAACTGGTCACATTTTTTGTTTGACTGTTTTTAACTAAGATGAAGATTTTAAACGAGAGTTGATTATATACCTCAGCAATCCGTGCATTTGAGCGGATATAACAGGTTTCATAAATAAGAGAAAACATAATTTTTTAATAGGAAATTGGAAAGAAGAGAAAAAGGAACAGCTGATACGAAAGTAACTTTCTTTTAATAGAAAGACCTTTTTGTATAGAGTGTTGCTTTTTTTAACCTAGGCTATGTTTTTTATCATATCCTCTCATTTTAAGGAGGTTTTATAGATTGAGTGAACTCTTAAATGATCGAATGCCCCCTCAAAATATTGAGGCAGAGCAAGCTGTATTAGGGGCCATATTCCTTGAACCACAAAGCTTAACATTAGCTTCTGAGATACTAATACCCGAAGATTTTTATAGAGGCGCACACCAAAGAATATATACAACGATGCTTAAATTAAACGATGAAGGAAAAGCAGTCGATTTAATTACAGTGACAGCGGAACTAGCAGCAACCAATAATTTAGAGGATACTGGCGGAGTCAGCTACTTGAGTGAATTGGCTGCTTCTGTACCAACAGCGGCCAATATAGAATACTATGCAAAAATTGTAGAAGAAAAGTCATTACTTCGTCGGTTAATTCGAACAGCGACAAATATCGCTCAGGACGGCTATTCACGCGAGGATGAAGTAGAAGCTTTATTAAGCGAAGCAGAAAAGAATATTTTAGAAGTTGCTCAACGGAAAAATGCCGGGGCATTTCATAATATAAAAGATGTTCTTGTTCGAACATACGATAATATCGAAGAGATGCATAACCGCAAAGGGGATATAACCGGAATAGCCACAGGATTTGCTGAGCTCGATAAAATGACTGCTGGATTTCAGCGAAATGACTTAATTATCGTTGGAGCAAGACCTTCAGTTGGTAAAACAGCCTTTGCGTTGAATATCGCTCAAAACGTAGCTGTGAAAACAGGCGAAAATGTAGCGATCTTCAGTTTGGAGATGGGTGCAGAACAGCTTGTAATGCGTATGCTTTGTGCAGAAGGAAATATAGATGCCCAACGCCTCCGTACAGGATCTCTGACAGACGAGGACTGGGGCAAGCTAACGATGGCAATGGGAAGCTTATCCAATGCAGGTATTTTCATTGATGATACGCCAGGGGTAAAGATTACAGATATAAGGGCAAAATGCCGCCGTCTGAAGCAAGAGCATGGCTTAGGAATGATTTTAATTGATTACCTACAGTTAATCTTGGGAAGTGGCCGTGCAGGCGAAAATAGGCAGCAAGAAGTATCGGAAATTTCTCGTTCCTTAAAACAGCTAGCACGTGAGCTTCAAGTACCTGTAATTGCCTTGTCCCAGCTCTCTCGTGGTGTGGAACAAAGACAAGATAAGCGTCCGATGATGTCCGATATCAGAGAATCAGGAAGTATTGAGCAGGATGCTGATATTGTAGCCTTCTTATATCGTGATGATTACTATGATAAGGAATCAGAGAGCAAAAATATTATCGAAATCATTATTGCAAAACAGCGTAATGGTCCAACAGGAACTGTACAGTTAGCTTTTGTAAAAGAATATAATAAATTCGTTAACTTAGAACGGCGCTTTGAAGATGGCGCGATGCCAACAGGGGCTTAATAAAAAAAAGATTAGTAGACTGCAATCTACTAATCTTTTTTTATGCTTTTTTTAGATGAATAGAAGCATGAGTATGAGCAAATACTACTATTTTAACTGCTTTTATGCATCTATTTTTACGAACGAAATATTAATTAATTAAAAACATTGTTCGTGTTTTGTTGACTTTTATGTTAAAAAGTTGGTAAAATAGGAATGTTTGATTAAGGATATAATAAAAGATATAGAAACCTGTGGAGGTGCTCTAGGAATGTCATCAGTAGTGGTGGTAGGAACGCAGTGGGGAGACGAAGGAAAAGGTAAAATTACCGATTTCTTATCTGAAAATGCAGAAGTGATTGCACGTTATCAAGGTGGTAACAATGCAGGTCATACAATTAAGTTTAATGGAGAAACATATAAATTACACTTAATTCCATCTGGGATATTTTATAAAGAAAAGATTAGTGTTGTTGGAAACGGTATGGTTGTTGATCCAAAAGCAATCCTTACGGAATTAAAATACTTACATGATCGTAATATCAATACAGATAACTTGCGAATTAGTAATCGTGCCCATGTTATTCTTCCTTATCATCTAAAATTAGATGAAGTAGAAGAAGAAAGCAAAGGGGCTAATAAAATTGGAACAACGAAAAAAGGTATTGGCCCAGCTTATATGGATAAAGCTGCACGTATCGGTATTCGTATTGCTGATTTATTAGATAGAGAAGTATTCGAAGAAAAGCTTGCAAGAAACTTAGTTGAAAAAAATCGTCTGTTAGAGCGCATCTATGAAACAGAAGGCTTTAAATTAGAAGATATTTTAAATGAGTATTATGAGTATGGGCAACAAATTAAGAAATACGTTTGTGATACATCTGTTGTTTTAAACGATGCTTTAGATGAAGGCCGCAGAGTATTATTTGAAGGTGCTCAAGGGGTAATGCTTGATATTGACCAAGGTACTTATCCATTTGTTACTTCTTCTAATCCAGTTGCTGGAGGCGTAACAATTGGTTCAGGTGTAGGTCCAACTAAAATTAAACATGTTGTTGGTGTATCAAAAGCCTATACATCTAGAGTAGGGGATGGACCATTCCCAACAGAATTAAATGATGAAATTGGAAATCAAATTAGAGAAGTTGGTCGTGAATATGGAACAACAACTGGTAGACCACGTCGTGTTGGCTGGTTTGACAGTGTAGTAGTTCGTCATGCTCGTCGTGTTAGTGGTATTACAGATCTTTCTCTAAATTCCATTGATGTTTTAACAGGAATTGAAACGTTAAAAATTTGTGTTGCTTATAACTACAAAGGGGAAGTAATGGAAGAGTTCCCAGCAAGCCTAAAAGTACTAGCAGATTGTGAGCCAGTATATGAAGAGTTACCAGGCTGGACAGAAGACATTACTAGCTGTAAAACACTAAGCGAGCTTCCTGCCAATGCTCGTCATTATTTAGAAAGAGTTTCACAGTTGACTGGGATTCCATTATCCATGTTCTCTGTTGGTCCAGATCGTACACAAACCAATGTAATACACAGCCCTTGGAGACAAAACTAATCATAAGAATGAAGGCTGTTCAAGAAGATAAGACTCTTTTGAGCAGCCTTTGATTTTTAAACAGATAGATGACCACAAGCGAAGTTTTTTAAGAAGGGAAAGCCTGCAGGTTTATATACAAAAAATCCATATTTTTAAAGGGAAAAACGCTTTAAAATAAAATTAAAAATATTTTTGAAAAAAACTTTTTAAAAAACTATTGCTTTTTATTTTGATAATGTGCTAATATAAAAAGCGTCGCAAATGACACAAAAACTTAAAAAATAAGTTCATGTCTCATGAGCCATTAGCTCAGTCGGTAGAGCATCTGACTTTTAATCAGAGGGTCGGAGGT
>NZ_DALZDK010000049.1:0-4730 GCF_031978665.1 Niallia sp.
AGAAAACTCATTAAGAGTGTAACATTAACATCTTTATACCCTCGTAAAGCCCCTTGGATTGGTGCTTGAATGGCATCTGATAGTTGGAAGAAAATCGCGTAAATTAGAAAGTGGGCTGTTAAATGGATCACTTCCCAGTCTTTCGTATAAATTCCAGCAATGTTCGTTCTGAAAGTTAGAAGAATAATGCCACTTATAAATGCAATGATAACAGCGAATCCTACGCCTAACCAACTATACGTTTTTGCATCCTTCATGCGTTTGGCTCCAACTTCGTAACCAACAAGAATGGTCAATGCCGTAGAGATGCTAAGGGGAACCATATACAAAAGGGAGGCAAAGTTAATGGCTGATTGATGTGCGGCAATTGTATTTGTATCGTAATTGCTCATCAAAATGGTTACGGCACTAAAAATACTTGTTTCAAAGAACACGGAGAAACCGATTGGAATCCCAATCGTCAAGATTTCTTTCCATTTAGACCAAGACATTTTTGGAAAATGTGTAAATAACTGAAATGAGACAAATGGTTGTTTTCTATGGACAATATAAATAGCAATAAAGAGCATGAACCAATAAGTTATGCTTGTTGCAAACCCGGTACCAACTCCTCCAAGCTCAGGAAAAATCCAAATTCCATGGATAAGGGCGTAATTTAATACAATATTAATCGGTATTGCTAGTAAGGTAATGAACATAGTAATCTGCGTTTGGCCAAGAGAATCTATGAACGAACGAAGAACAAAATATAAGAAAATAGGAATAATCCCTGTACTTAATGCCAATAAGTACTGGTAGGCTACTTCATATACTGCCTTTTCTAATCCAATGCTTGCTAAAATAGAATCTAAAAAGAAATAGCCAATAATTAATAGGCAGACTGCCATACTTAAGGAAAGATACGTTGCTTGGATAACAGAAAAGCGTACCCCATTTTGTTCATTTCTTCCCATTAATTGTGAAACGATTGGTGGTATTGCGAGAAGTATCCCACTAAGTCCTGTATATATTGGCGTCCACAAGGAGCTTCCTACTGCAACTCCCGCTAAGTCAACGGGACTATAATGTCCAGACATTGTTGTATCAAAAAAGCTTAATGCAAAGATACCAACCTGTGTAACAAGTACAGGTAATAAAATAACGATCATTTGTATTAATTTTTGTTTTAAAGAATATGTTTGTTTCATCAGCTTGTCCTCTTTCTTTACAATAACGATTCGTATTATACCATAGATAAGGCTGTAGGAAAGAAAGAAACGGAAACTTCTAAATTTTTTGCGAAAAAAATGTTAATCTGTAAAAGTAGTTCTATCTAATTATTTTGCAAAAAATGAAAAAGGATTAAGAAGCGATCAAAAGGTTAAGTGAATTGACAATTTCTTTTCTTGCTTGATAATATATAAGCATATAATTATATATTAAATTGGTGATTGCAAACACTTATATTCGTAGTATTTGTTTGTTCGATAAATAATTATATAAGAACATGCTTATGTTTTAGGGGGAATTTATTTAGGAAGGAGGATAAAAATGATTAAAAAAGAACAATCTTTAAAAGAATTATCTTTAATAGAAATTGCGAGTGTATTAAAACTATTAGGGGATAAGACTAGATTAGCCATTGTGAGTATGCTTTCTGAACAAGACTGTTGTGTATGTGAGTTTGTAGAAATTTTTAATATGTCACAGCCAGCAATAAGTCAGCATCTTCGTAAAATGAGAGACTTGGGAATTGTAAAAGAACAAAAGAAAGGTCAATGGGTTGTATATTCATTAAATAAAACAAGTGAATATTATGAAATAATAAATGATCTTTTGAAACATATTCCTAGTCAGCTTGAAAAAATCGACAGCTTAGAAGAAAAGGGATTTAGAATTATATGCGATTAATGGAGGTTAACTAACTTTGCTACAAACAACTTTGGCAATAATTATCTTTTTAGTAACATTAACTTTGGTTATCTGGCAGCCGAAAAACCTTTCCATTGGTTGGTCTGCCTCTGGTGGCGCGATATTAGCATTACTGGCAGGTGTAGTCGATTTTAATGATGTTGTAGATGTAACTGGAATAGTGTGGAATGCAACACTTGCATTTATCGCAATTATCATTATCTCGTTAATATTAGACGAAATTGGATTTTTTGAATGGGCGGCACTACATATGGCTCGGGTTGCGAATGGCAACGGGCTAAAAATGTTTATTTATGTTTCTATCTTAGGTGCAATCGTTGCAGCACTTTTTGCAAACGATGGTGCAGCACTTATTTTGACACCCATTGTACTAGCAATGGTACGAGCGTTAAAACTAGAAGAAAAAATGGTTTTTCCATTTATCATTGCAAGTGGATTTATTGCAGATACAACCTCCTTGCCGTTAGTAGTAAGTAATTTAGTTAATATTGTTTCCGCTGATTTCTTTGGTATTGGATTTGTTGAATATGCATCTAGAATGATTATTCCAAATATTTTCTCCTTATTAGCAAGTATTCTAGTTTTATATCTATACTTCCGTAGGAGTATTCCAAAGGTATATGAATTAAGCCACTTAAAGAATCCAGTAGATGCAATAAAAGATCGAAAAATGTTCCATATTTCTTGGATTATCTTAGGTGTACTGCTTATTGGTTATTTTGGAAGTGAATTTCTTGCTATTCCTGTATCGCTTGTTGCAGGTATCATCGCCATCATTTTTCTTGTTTTTGCAAGAAGAAGTCACGCAGTATCCATTAAGCAAGTAATGAAAGGTGCACCATGGGCAATTGTGTTCTTTTCGATTGGAATGTATGTTGTTATTTATGGTCTCCGTAATGTGGGATTAACTAGTCTCCTTTCAAGTGTTATTCAAGCAGCTGCAGATCAGGGATTATTTGTTGCGACAATTGGTATGGGATTCATCGCTGCTATAATTTCTTCCATTATGAATAATATGCCAACTGTACTTATCGACGCCTTAGCTATAGCGGATACAAATGCAACAGGAATAATAAAAGAAGGCATAATTTATGCTAATATAATCGGTTCCGATTTAGGACCAAAGATAACGCCGATCGGTTCATTAGCGACGTTATTATGGCTTCATGTATTATCACAAAAAGGTGTGAAGATTTCATGGGGAACGTATTTTAAAACAGGGATTATTTTAACGATTCCAACCCTTTTCATTACGTTAATTGGTTTATATTTATGGCTTTCTTTCCTTTCGTAGCCGAAAAGTTATCCATATTTAAAGTAGAAATGCCTATCATAGGAGGATAAAGATGAAAATTATCATAATAGGTTCGGTAGCAGCTGGTACATCTGTAGCAGCAAAAGCACGTAGAAATGATGAAAATGCGAATATCATACTTTATAATGCTGATTATGATATTTCCTATTCTGCTTGTGGAATCCCATATTTCCTAGGTGGAGAAATAGAGGAATTGGAAACATTAACACCAAGGAGTCCAGCTTGGTTTAAAAAGCGATATAATGTAGATATTTTTATTCGACATGAAGTAATTGCAATTGATGCAGAACAAAAAAAAGTTCAAGTGAAAAACTTAGATACAAATGAAGTGAAAGAGGATAATTATGATGTATTAGTATTTGCTACAGGGGCGTCACCAATTACTCCTACTATTACTGGTGCAGAAGAAGAGCATGTTTTTCAGGTGCGGACCATTCAAAATACAGCAGCAATTGACCAATTTATTAAAGAGAAGCAGCCGAAAAAGGCTACTATTATTGGAGCAGGGTATATTGGTTTAGAAATGGCAGAGCAGCTTACAACTAGAGGAATAGATGTAACACTGATACAACGCAGTAATCAGGTTATGACCCATATGGATAAAGATATGGCTTCACGAGTAGAGGAGCACCTAGTTAAAAAAGGAGTAAATCTCATTTTGAATGAGGAAGTAACGACTATTAGCAAAAAGGAAATACACACAATATCAGGAAAAACGGTGGAAACAGATATTGTCATCTTAGCAACAGGAGTCCGTCCGAATACACAATTAGCAAAATCGATAGGTGTTACGATTGGTCAGTCTGGAGCAATTGCAGTAAATAGTAAGATGCAAACAAATTTATCTGATGTGTATGCTGTAGGGGATGTTGCAGAGAGTTATTCTTTACTAACAGGAAAACCGCTATATCGTCCATTAGGTAGTACGGCCAATAAAATGGGACGAATTGCTGGTGATGTGATAACAGGTGGCTCTTTAGAGCATCGAGGTATTTTAGGAACAGCTATTCTGCGCGTTTTTGATTTAGCTGTTGGACAAACAGGTATGAATGAAACAGAGGCATTGGAAGAAGGATATGATATTGAAATATTACATAATATCAAGCCTGCTAGAGCTGAGTATCTTAATGGTAAAGAATTAATCATAAAGGCAATCGCAGATAGACAAACAGGCAGAATATTAGGTGTGCAAATAGTGGGAGAAGAAGGAGTAGACAAGCGTATTGATGTTTTTGTAACCGCAATGACATTTAAAGCTAAAGCGGAGGACTTATTCCATCTTGATCTTGCATATGCACCACCATTTAGTACTACAAAAGACCCTGTTATGTATACTGGAATGGCATTACAGAATGCTATAGAGAAGAAAAATAAATTAATAACACCAAATGAATTATCCGAAAGGATGAAAAGTGGGGAAACTATTCAGGTCATTGATACGAGAGCTACAAACCAATTTAATGTTTCCTGTGTGGAAAGCGCCCTTAATATACCGCTTGGCAAT
>NZ_DALZDK010000049.1:4740-31842 GCF_031978665.1 Niallia sp.
CTTGGCAATTTACGTGACAAATCAAAAGAACTCAATCGGAGTCTCCCTACAGTAACCTATTGCAATAGTGGGGTAACTGGCAATGCTGCACAAAATGTTTTGCGCAATTTAGGATTCAAAGACATCTATAATCTTTCTGGTGGGAATAAGAACTATCAAAGTTATAAGAAGAATAAGTGAATTAGTAGAAAGAGCCTTTAAGCTGTATGATTAGAGGTTCTTTCTTTGAATACAATCAGCTAGATTTAATTGCCATAAAGAGAAAAAAGCAAGAAATAAAATAAGATCAGTTGATAGATACTTGAGCTATCACTGATCTTAGTAGTTTATAGGAAGTCGACTAATAAGTTTACGCCTCTCTGAGATCATTTGTACTCTCATCTGTGGTTTGACGTAAAGTATATAGGGTAAATAAATCTTTAGGTATTTCGAATAGTTGATAAGTAGTGCCAGAACTATTTAGCGCCTGTAGAAGATTGCTTCTTGTCTCATTGGCAGAAATAGCATAAGGTAGCTTTTCAGCTGCTTTTAGTGAACGTGTATTATTGCTTCTGATTCGCATTAAAATGCTATCGATATTTAGTTCAAAGAATGCCTCTGAGAAGAAGTGTTCCTTTGCTAATTTATTGTATCCTTTTCCATGATAGGGTTTCCCTAACCATGTTCCAAGAAAACCAATATTATCATTAAGATCATATAGACTTATCGTACCAATCGGATTTTGCCATTCATCCAAAATAGTTCTCGAAATTAGTTCTCCTCTTTCTTCTGCTTCCATTGTTTGTTTAGTGAGAAAAAGGTATTCTTCATAAGAATTAGCTTTCTGACGCACAAAAGGGAAGACATCCGGATGCGTCATTAAAGGATACAATGCTTGGCATTCCTCAAGATCTCTTTTCTTTAACATAATAATCCCTCCAAAGATTTGAGGGCAGAACTCACTCGTGACAAAGAAAAGCCCACCCTCGAAATTTTTAATCCAATTGAAAAAAAATTTCGGGGTGGGAATCGAACCCACTAGAACCAAAGCGGTGGCGCACCATTTGCCTTCCCATCTTTAATTATTATCTCATGATAACAAAATACTTTTCTATATCATACAAAATTACATTGAATTTGAAAATAGGAAAATACAAACAAAATGTAAAAAATTTATGAACAAATGTTAAGACATAGCGAAGATTAATGGTTATTAAGGTAATAGAGTATACTTTATATAAACGGACAAATATTAGATTAAAATGAAACATTTTATTTAATCAATCGTATATAATAATATAGCAATTATTATTACTATTTGGAGGTTTCTAATGGATTTAAAAAAAGATGTATCATCAAATGATGATAGAATTTTTGCAATGTTGATTTACGTATCTAGTTTCTTCACTACTTTTATCGGGCCATTAATTATTTGGCTTGTGAAAAAGGATTCTCCTTTTGTTGATTATCATGGTAAAGCATATTTCAATTTCTTAATATCTTATGCAATCTATTCCTTTGTAGCCTGGGTTCTGATATTTATTATTATAGGCGTAGTTATTTTACCTATCATCGGAATAATGGCTTTTGTATTTACCATTCTCGCTGCAATAAAATCCTATGAAGGGCAAGAGTACCATATTCCTTTAACGATTCGTTTTATTAAATAAGCCTTTTGGTTAAATGGTTAAATGCATTTTCAAAATGGCAGCATATTCCCTTAAATACAGTAGTAACTTGACAGATTTTGGAGTTCTTGCTGCTAGGGGGAATGCTGTTATTTTTAATTCTTTCGCTAATTCTACCGCTCGATATAAATGGAAATCATTACTTACAATAACTGATTCCTGTATGGAATATAATTCTTTTGTAAATTGTAAGTTTTCATAGGTGTTTGTGGACTTATCTTCAACTAAAATACTTTCTTTAGGAACACCATTTTGAATAAAGAACTTCATTAATGCAGATGCTTCTGTTGTATCCTCCCCATTTCCCTGCCCTCCAGTCACAATGATCTTTGTAGATTGATTATTTTTCCAATACGATAATGCTGTTTCAGCACGGTAAAGAAGCGCTTTAGAGAGTTGGTCACCATTAACTTTTGCTCCTAGAACAATTAAATGCGCAATATCTTTTGGTGGTTCTATGGATGCTACCTTTTTTATTTTTAAATACGTGTATGATACATACGAAATAGATAGAAATAATAGGATTGATAATAGAAGGAATATTAATTTTTTCATACAAATTCGCCCCCAAGTAATCATAGATTTAAGAATATATTAATAGAATAGTTAGAGAAGGTTAAATTTTAACTCCATATGTATCATATTCATTGGATAAGAATGGAAACGAAGGAGCTTTCATGATGAATATCGAAAAATATTACAAATATACGGCCGTTTCAGCCTTAAATGCTAGTTTAATTAGTTGCATTCCTATCTTTCTTTTTACCACTATGTTTATAGTTAGCAATTCTAGTATTTCATATTTCTTGCTGTTAGTACCTTTCGGATTATATAGCATTATTTGCTTTAGTCAATTTTATTTACATAAACGACGATTCGAAAATATGGACGATTTTCTTTCAATTGGTGATGTTAAATCTATTTTAAAAACGAACACAGTTGTTTTATCCTTTCTGCCTGCTCCTTCTTTACGAATGATCGTTTTTGACAGGGACGGACAAGAGGTTGGTGAAATTAAAGATGAAAAATTTTCTGTAATTCGCTGGTATCTTCCATTTTTATTTGACCGCATATATCCTAAGTCATATGGATTTTACAATACGAATGCAGAGTTGCAATATATTTTTACGATAAAAGGAAATCAGATAGAGATTAAAAATAAGGAACAAAAATTAATTAGTAAAATAATGGAGGTTAGAACGGAAAAAAAATCGATTAGTATCTTTGTATATGGTGATGAAAATAGCATTACGATGAAAAAGAACTTTGGACATTCGGATTATCAATTCGAGAAAAAAGATGGACATGTATTAGCGCATATACGAAAAGGATGGATGCCAAAAGAATGGTCAAAGCGTTTTAAGGATCCCAACTTTCCATTATTGACAATTGATCCTCATGCTTCTGATAAAGAAATTATTCATCTCTATGCTTTGTTAACAAAACTATATGCATATACTAATCATTAATTTATATACAGATGGACGTAATGATAGGAGGAAAAGTTACATTTCCTGAGTAAAGAAGTATGCATAAGCATAAATGACTATAGAGAATTTTAAATCCAAATGAAAAGTAGGAGAAAGTAAGTATTTTCTCCTAAATTATATTGGCAAAGCAATGGTAATCTGCTATCATAAATTCTTGTGGCTACCCAATTAAATGCTAAAAGTAGTAAGTTATTCTTGTATTTAAGGGGGAAGCGGGTAGGGAGAGGGCTATAACTAAATAGGTATATCAGATGAAAGATCATATTTTTTCATTTTTTCAGCTAAGGGAAAGTCAAACAATAATTAAAAAGGAAGTCCTAGCAGGGATTATTGGATTCTTTACTGTTGTATATATCGTAGTAGTAAATTCCTTAATCTTGGCAGAAGCAGGTATTCCTTTGGAAGCTGCGATAATTGCAACCATTCTTACTTCGGTTGTTGGCTGTTTTTTAATGGGATTTTACGGGAATGTCCCTATTTTGCTTGTTCCAGGTATGGGCATTAATGCTTTATTTTCTTATACGATTGTAAAATCAATGGCTCTAACCTGGCAAGAAGCCTTGGCAGTTGTATTCATTTCAGGAATTCTGTTTATGATTGTTGCCTTTACGAAACTAGCGAGGATCGTAAGTGATTCCATCCCTGTTTCGTTAAAAGAATCGATTTCGGTTGGTTTAGGCCTATTTTTAATGCTGATCGGTTTAGAAAAGGGCGGGATTGTGGAGAGAGGAACGAATTCCATTATTGCTTTAGGCTCTTTTAGTGATTTACATGTATTAGCAACTGTACTCACATTTTTAATAAGTATTATTTTATTCTTAAGAAATGTGAAGGGGAATTTTCTGATCACGATTATCGTAGGAACGCTTATTGCCTGGATGTTTGGTTTGATTGATGCTAGTGGCGGAAATGGTCAATCCATTCACATCCAGGAGTATAAAAATGTGTTTGCTCATTTGTCTTTTGATAAACTAATAACGATTCCATTCTGGATTGCTGTATTTTCTTTAACAATGGTGCTTGTTTTTGAGAATATTGGACTGGTAAATAACCATGTGCAATATATTAACAAACCAGAGCGATTTAAAAAGGCTTTTCGAGCTAATTCTATTTCTGTTTTCCTTTCAAGTTTTTTTGGCACAAGCCCAACTGTGGCGACAGTGGAAAGCTCTGCAAGTATGACTGCAGGTGGTAAAACAGGATTAACGGCGGTAACAACAGGTGTACTATTTATTTGTTCTGCATTTTTTATCCCTGTCATTAAGTTAATTCCAGACAGTGCCATTGCACCGATTTTAATTATTATTGGAGGATTAATGCTACAAAATATCCGTAATCTGGATTTAAAGGATTTAAGTGAAAGTTTTCCCAGTTTCTTTATTATTGCCATGATTCCGTTTACTTACAGTATCGCTGATGGCATGGCAATTGGATTTATCCTTTACCCAATTCTAAAAATAGCATTAGGTAAAGCGAAAGAAGTTTCACTTCCTTTGTATTTTATATCCTCGTTGTTTTTGATTAATTTTGTACTTCAATATACACATTAATCAAAGAGAAGTTCCATCCTTTATTTAAGAGGACTTTTTTGTTCTTTTTATGGCTTAGTTAGCATTTAGCTAATATGCCATGATGAAGGATGGACTTTATCATCAATCATCGCTTGTAAACTGCAACTTAGATACCCCATAAAAAATCAAAATAAGACAATTTAAACGATGAAATTTGTAAGCAAACGCTCAAGGTTCGACAACCTTCTGCTTTTAAATTTATTAAAATGACTATAACTATATGGCATAAATAGATCGATGGAGGTAAATGAATGGAAGTTTTTGTGGCGAGGCAGCCACTATTTAATCGAATGGAAGAAGTTTTTGGATATGAATTACTTTATAGACATAATAATATAAATTCTTTTCCAATGGTAAATGGAGATCAAGCAACAACGGATGTCCTAATTAACAGTTTCTTTAATATTGGGATGGACAAACTATCAGATGGAAAACCTTGTTTTATTAATTTTACAGAAAATTTATTAGAACTTAGACTACCTACCTATTTTCATCCAAGGGACATTGTAATAGAAATTCTAGAAACAGTTGTTCCTAGTCAAAAAATAATTGATATTTGTTTGGAATTAAAACAATTAGGCTATAAATTAGCCTTAGATGATTTTATTTTTGACAAAAGCAATCGATACTCCCACTCTTTACTATTATTATCGGATATGATTAAAGTCGATTTTCAGCAAACGACAAAAGAAGCTCGAGCAGAATTGGAAACGTTGGCAAAAAAACATAAAATCGAATTGGTTGCAGAAAAGCTTGAAACAAGAGAAGAGTATGAACAAGCCAAAAATAGTGGCTATCACTATTTTCAAGGCTACTATTTTTCAAGACCATTAATTATGTCTTCTCACGATGTACCAATTTATATACATACGTATTATAAAATACTTGAACTTTTGAATGATGAAAATCCAGATATCGATCGTATTTCAAAATTGATTGAACAGGATATTTCTTTGTCCTATAAACTATTGAAATTAATAAACACACTGGGATATGGGATGAAGCAAAAAGTAACCAGCATTAAACATGCCATTATTTATATTGGGCTCTTAGAGCTACAGAAATGGATTTACATTCTTACAGTTAGGGAAAAAGACTGGAAGAACGGGATTTCGTTTGAAGTTATGCATAATTGTTTAATCCGCTCTAAAATGTGCGAATCGGTAGCGAAACTAATACCAGGAAGATTGGAATATGGAAGCTTTTTTTTAACAGGGATGTTCTCGCTTATGGATACTATTATGAATAGGAATATGGAAACCATTCTTTCGGATTTACCATTAGATGAAACGATTGTGCAAGCCTTATCAGGAGTGAAAAATACTCAGCGAGATGTCCTTCATTTGGTTATTGCTGCAGAAACAGCTGACTGGCCAAGTATTGGATTAGGTTGTAAAGAATTAAATATCCAAGAAAAAGAATTATTTAAAGTTTATGCAGAATCTATTTCATGGGCAAAAAAGCTCTTAGATGATGATTATTTATAATGTATTATTATGGAAGCCTTAATGACTTTACAAAAAGCTGTTAAGGTTTTTTGTTTTCTTCTGTTTTGTTTTAATAAGAAGAATTGATTGCAGGTTAGACATTGGAACAGTAAAATGAAAGAAGATAGAAATTAGCTTGGAGGAATTTAGGAAATGAATATAAAAATTACAAAATGTCATGGCAGTGGAAATGATTTTTTTATTATAGATGAGATATCGGAGCCTTATTCGTTTTCAGAAGAAGAAAGAGCAAAATTAGCTATAGCCTTGTGCAATAGAGATTCTTCCTTAGGTGCGGACGGAATTCTTTATGTCATGCCAAGTCAAGTAGCTGATGCGAGAATGAGAGTGTTTAATGCAGATGGTTCGGAAGCGTCTATGTGCGGAAATGGCATTCGCTGTGTTGCTCGCTATGTTTGTGAATTGCTTCAAGTGGAAGAGGCTGTAATTGAAACGATGAAAGCTAATTTGGAAGTGAAAAATGAAGCGGATATTTATCCAAACATCCCAACTTATTTGGTAGAAATATCACCAGTTTCCTTTAAAACTCAAGATCTTCCATTACATTTAGACACGGATACACTACTGAATGAGAAGATTCCAGGACTCCATGAAGATTTGTTATTTACTGCGTTAGCAGTACCAAATCCACATTTAATAACGTTAGCGAATAAGGATGTTCTTGATTCTGATGTACAGGAAACTTTAAGCAAATATGTGAATGGTTCAAATGAATACTTCCCAGACGGAGTAAATGTTAGCTTTGTGTCGATTTTAGATAAAGGCAGTATTTATGTCCGTACATATGAACGAGGAGTTGGTTTTACGAATGCATGTGGTACTGCACTGAGCGCATCTACCCTTGTATCGATATTAAATGGGTATAACGAAGAAAATAGCTATGTTGATGTGTATAATAATGGTGGAAAGCAGATGTATCTTTTCAGTGGGATTCAATCGCAAGCTTTGAAGTAGCCAATAAAGCTTACTTCGAGGAAGAAGCGATCCAATATAACAAACTGCAAGAAGAAGCCAAAAATTATGTAGAGGCTCATTTAAAGTAAGGGAAATTAATAGACATGCTCCTATGTATAGGATGATAGGTTAGGTCTCATTCACATGACGAAAAATATTACGTCAAGGAGTGTAGGCACTGACCTTTTTCATTGCAAAAGCAAAAGCAGAAGGTATGTTTTGTTCGGAAGAGGAGGCTGCCAGGGCAGGCTACCGTCCACCTAAATAAGAGATTTCCATTCAGATAATATTGATGGCAACAAAGTTTAGCGTTTTATTAGTGTGAAATAATTTTAAATAAATCCTTTACGCGTTTCCTCCGATATTTTTTGTAGGTGATGTTAAATTGTGCCATAATGATATCTGAAATAAGGAGTGATCAATATGCAAAAAATAATGATAGTTGAAGATGATCCAAAAATTGCAGAACATTTAAAAACACATATTGAAAAATATAGCTATGATGTAACCTGCGTAATTGATTTTGACCATGTCATGAATGTATTTTTTGAAATAAATCCAGATTTGGTTCTTTTAGATATTAATTTGCCAAGTTTTGATGGGTATTATTGGTGCAGACAGATTCGCAAAGGATCGGTATGCCCGGTGATTTTTATCTCGGCTCGAATGGGAGAGATGGATCAAGTGATGGCATTAGAAAATGGTGGAGATGATTATATTACTAAGCCGTTTAGTGCGGAAATTGTGATAGCCAAAATCCGCAGTCAACTTCGTCGGGCTTATGGGGAATATGCCACAATACAAAAGGATCGTGTATTAGAAAAAGCTGGACTTAAATTCTTTCCGGAAAGAATGGAGCTAACCTTCGGTACCAATTACGTTTCTTTATCTAAGAAAGAGGCAGATATTATCGAAAGCTTGATGGAGCGATATCCACGGGTGGCTGGTCGTGAAGATTTGCTAGAGAAACTTTGGGAAGACCAAAGCTATGTGGATGAAAATACATTGAATGTAAATATTACAAGGGTTCGTAAAAAGTTTCAGGAAATAGGATTACAAGATGTGGTGGAAACAGTCAGAGGGGTAGGGTATCGATTGAACATTTCATGGAAGGAAGATGAGAATGAAGCTGTTTTTTAAGGAGCACGCTTTATTACTTTTAGTACAGGCCATTCAAATGTTCACCATCCTTACTATTTTCTGGTTAGATGGTTATCGAAATATCCCACTATTTTTTTATGCAACATTTCTAACCTTTTTCCTTCTTGGCTCGTATCTCATTTATTATTATTTAACTCGTCAAAAGATGTATCAGCGATTAAATCAGCCTATAGAATCACTAGATGATAGTTTGATAAAAACAGATGATGCTCCGATTTCTATTGCTTTCGATCAATTGTTACATAATCAGTATAAACTTTTTCAAAGTCAATTAGAATTAGTTGAAAAAGAGCAGGAGGAACATCGAAAGTTTATGGATCAATGGGTTCATCAGATGAAAACGCCGTTGTCTGTCATTGAACTCACTGCACAAAATTTAGATGAACCCGACTCCTCCAACATTCGAGAAGAGACCGAGAGGATGCAAACGAGCTTAAACATGGTTCTTTACATGGCACGTTTAAGAACGATTGAGCAGGATTTTCATATCAAACCGGTGCATCTCGCGAAATTAGTGGATGAAGTGAATGGGGAGAATAAACGATTTTATATTCGCAACAAAGTCTATCCTAAGCTAGAAGTGGAAAAGGAAGGCATATTGGTTGAGACCGATGAAAAGTGGCTTTTCTTTATCATCTCCCAGCTTATCAATAATGCTGTTAAATATTCTTCCGAAACCAGCAATCGAATCGTTATTTCCATTTATGAAAGAGGAATAGAAGCCATTTTAGAAGTAAAAGACTTTGGTATTGGCATTTCAGAAGTAGATAAACGGCGAATTTTTGATCCCTTTTATACTGGGGAAAATGGCAGGAAATTTCGAGAATCCACGGGTATGGGGCTGTATTTGACGAAAGAGACACTAGATATCCTTGGACACCGAATGGAAATGGAATCAGAAGTGGGGGAAGGTACAACCTTCCGTATCATTTTTTCCGAAACTCAGAACCTTACACGCTTGTAAGGAAAGTGAAAGAAGAATCGATAGTTAAAGATAGATTGGGCAAGGTATACTAATCACAGATCAGAAATAGGAAGGGGATCTTGTGATGTTAGAAGTAAATCAAGTTAGTAAAATATATGAAGGAAAAATTGTTTATAAAGCATTAAATGATATTAATTTATCTATTAAAGACGGGGAATTTGTTGGAATCATGGGACCATCTGGCAGCGGGAAAACGACCCTTTTAAATATGATTGCGACAATCGATGAACCAACAACTGGTGAGATATTAATAAATGGAAAGAATCCACATCGTCTCAAGAAGGAAGAATTGGCAAAATTCAGAAGACGTGAACTCGGGTTTGTTTTCCAGGACTTTAATTTGCTTCATACCTTAACCGTAGAGGAAAATATCGTTCTTCCATTGACGCTCGAAGGCAAAAAAGTCAAAGAGATGAAAGAGAAAGCACTGGTCATTGCAGAAAAATTGGGCATTACCTCTATTATGAACAAACGTACCTATGAAATCTCAGGGGGGCAAGCACAAAGGGTAGCTGTAGCAAGGGCGATGATCCATGTGCCTAAGCTACTACTTGCCGATGAACCGACTGGGAATCTTGATTCGAAGTCGTCGAAGGATGTCATGGAAATGTTGGAATCAATCAATAAGAATGAGCACACAACGATGTTATTGGTGACCCATGATCCGCAAGCGGCTAGTTTCTGTGATCGAGTGATTTTTATCCGAGACGGAAAGTTTTATTCAGAAATTCATCGCGGAGATAATCGCCAAGCCTTTTTCCAAAGAATTATTGATACACTTTCTTTACTAGGAGGGGATGGGCATGACCTTTCGCAAATTCGCGTTTAATAATGTTGTTCGCAATAAACGATTATACGCAGCTTACTTCTTAAGCAGCATATTTACGGTGATGGTATTTTTTACTTTTGCAATTTTTGCTTTCCACCCGGTTTTATCCGGAAGCGATATGAATTCGAGTGTCCAAAACGGGATGAACATTGCTGCGGGAATCATCTATGTCTTTTCCTTTTTCTTCATTCTATATTCTATGAGTTCATTCTTGAATACTCGGAAGAAAGAATTCGGGTTATTGATGATGCAGGGTATGTCTGTTAGACAAATTCGTCTAATGGTATTCATGGAAAACATGGTAATTGGCTTTTTCGCAACAATAGGTGGGGTATTATTGGGATTGATTTTTTCTAAAGGAATCTTATTGATTGCAGAAAATGTGCTTGTCATGGATGATGGACTAAACTTTTATATTCCAATTCAAGCAGTAATCTTAACTTTTGTTTCCTTTATCTTGTTATTTTTCTTTATCTCTTTATTTGTATCCTATGTATTACGCAGTCGAAAGCTGATTGATCTAATTAAAGGTAATAAGAAGTCGAAAGGCGAACCAAAGGCGAATCGCTTTCTAACAATATCAGCTGTATTCTTAATTGGAATCGGTTATGCAGCTGCTTTAATTGTCAAAGGAATCACTGTCATAGTTGCATTGCTGCCAGTGGTTATAGTTGTAATCCTTGGGACCTATCTGTTGTTCACTCAGTTAAGTGTTTATTTGATCCGCAAGATAAAAAATAATGACAATATCTTTTGGTGGAAAACGAACATGATTTTACTATCGGATCTGTCGTTCCGAATGAAGGATAATGCCCGTACCTTTTTTATGGTGGCGATTGTCTCCACAGTTGCGTTTAGTGCAATCGGAACATTATTTGGTTTTCAAACCTTTCTTACAGCGGGGTTGAAAAATAACAATCCTTATACGTTTTCCTATTTAGCTGTAGAACCAAAAGACCGGGATATTGATCTGATTAATAAAACGATTAGTGAGGAGAATATGAAAGCGAATCACGAGGAAACAAAGCTTCACTATTATGAGATTGCTCAAGATTCGATCCTTGTCGCTAGCGAATCGGATTTTAATCGATTTGCGAGTTTGCTGGGAGAAGATACGATTGATATTCAAAATGGGCAGGTTAAAGTCGTTGAATTTTCTGGGAATGAATTTGGACAAACGGAAGAATTACTTGAGCAAACCATTGAATTGAATTCTGGTGTTACCTTAAAACCAGAGGATGTGATTTATTCTAGAGCCTTACCAGCAACTGATTCTTATTACGTTGTTTCTGATCAGGATTTCGAGGAACTGCCAGCACCAAAAAGAGAAGACTACTATCAAGCGTGGCAGGTAAAGACTGGGGAAGAAAACATAATAGCAGCTTCTGAAAAATTAGCAGAAGTACTTTCTCCTTCTGAATTTTATGGTCGTGATTATAATATCTATCAATTAAATAAGCAATATGGTTTAGTTTTGTTTGTGGGATTATTTATCGGGATTGTCTTTTTTGTTTCGGCAGGTAGTTTCCTTTATTTTAGACTCTACGCGGATTTAGATGAAGACAAACAAAAATTTCGTTCGATTGCGAAAATGGGCTTAACGGAAAAAGAATTGAAAAAGGTTCTTTCTAGACAAACAGCTATTCTGTTCTTCACCCCGATTCTAGTGGCGCTGATTCATGGAGCGATTGCTCTTACTGCTTTATCTCATCTTTTCTACTATGATTTATCAAAGGTATCCTTAGCGGTTCTAGGCATATTTTTAATGATTCAAATAGTGTACTTTTATATTGTCCGTTTTTTCTATACGAAGCAGGTTAGTAGTGTCCTTTGAGTAAGCAATTTTCTACCGCTCCATTCTACTTCGTTTTTAAAGGTTATTTTTCTAAAAAATATTTATGAAATAGAAAAAATTAATTAAGTGGAAAAACTGAGCAGCCTGAATATACGTAGACTCCTATGGGTGCTGCGAGAAAGTCCGAGCCCCCGCAGGACGTTTGAGTAAGTGACGAGGAGGCTCGACGCTCGCCCCATGGAAAGCGCAGGCTATGGGTACTCACACTAACTTTACTGAATCAGCCTTCTATAAAACTAATAAAAAATTAAGAACAACCATATGGAACTCTCGTTTGGTTGTTCGGGTCTGTCTATGGCTGGAATACTTATGCTCCAGCCTCTTTCCTCGTTTTCTATTGTTTATTGGTGTGAAAACTGTATAAATGAGAATAGCTTAGAAACTAAAATTAGATCAGTAAACGTTAAGGGAACGATGTATATTATTGTTCGTTTAGCAAATGGTAAAATAAAAAAGGATAAAATTATATGAAGCCGATAAAGCCATTTGAACCGATTTTAACAGATGTAATTCCAAAAGGTGACCAGTGGATTGCCCAGGTGAAGTGGGATGGAACAAGGATACTTGCCTATTACGATGGAGAGAAAACGCAATTATTTAACCGAAAGAAAAACGAAAGAACGAAACAATTTCCAGAACTACTACAGCCAAGTTCGTTTATTCGCGCTAAAAATTGTATTCTAGATGGAGAAGTGATTGCCATGCAGGATGGGAAGCCTTCCTTTTATGAAGTAATGAAACGTGATCGGGTTCGAAATGTAGATAAAGTGAATCAATTACTGCAAGAAATTCCAATTACATATATGATCTTTGATGTTCTCTTTATAGATGATCACTGGTTGTTGGACAAAACACTCCAGGAAAGACAACAAATATTACGGGATAGGATTACCGAAAATGAAGTAATTCGTCTTGTTGAAAGTTTTTCCGATGCAGAAAGTTTATTTAAGGTTTGTGAGGAACATCAACTTGAAGGAATCGTCTGCAAGGATCTCAGTAGTACATATGCAGTAGAAGGAAAAGATTCAAGATGGAGAAAGAGAAAAAAAGAGCAAGATTTAATTGCAGTAGTGGGTGGCGTTTCTTTAAAAAATAAGACTGTTAATGCCCTTCACCTTGGACTATTTGATAAGGATGGAAAGTTATTTTATATAGGAAGTGCTGGTTCTGGAAAACTAACAGCAAAAGATTGGATTGCCATAACAAATGCCATTGAGCCAATAATTAGCAAAGATAAGCCTTTTTTTAATCAAATCGATGTAAAGGATGGAGTTTGGCTATGGCCAGCACTAACAGTGAAAATTTCCTTTTTAGAGTGGACCGATGGCAGAACGCTAAGGCATCCTGTGATAGAATCTTTCGTCAGTGTTCCGCTTGAAGAATGCAAATTGGAGTAAAGGAGAAGGGAGTTTCCATCATGTAGGAAACTCCCTTTATTGTTTTTGTTTTAGTACATCCAGTACTTGACGAAATGGCTGTTTTTCTTTTGCTTCAAAATAAGTAGAAAATGGATTTATTCCTTTGTCTAACCTATGAAGGACAACCTTCATAGAAAATTGACTAGGATGTAAGCTGTCTGTTAATTCTCTCCATTCTATCGGACAAGCAACATATCCGCCTTTGTTTCCGCGAATAGAATAGGGAGCAATAATCGTTTTACCTTCACTATGCTGGATATAGTCAATGTATAATCTGTTTTTTCGATTCTTTTTTAATCGTTCAATTGTGAAAAGCTCTGGCTCTGCTACTATCATATAGTTAGCGATAAATTCTGTGAAGGATCGCACTTCATCGTAAGAGAATGTTTTTTCAGGAAGGGGCAAGTAGACTTGAATCCCTTTATTTCCTGAGATTTTCAAAAAGGATAGTAAATGCAACCGATCAAGAATGTTTTGCAGAACTTTTGCTGCTTCGATTGCCATATGAAAATGTTCGCTTGAAGGAGGGTCAAGATCAAATACAATTTCAGATGGCATACTATTAGAGTATATAGTTTCAAATGGGATATGAAACTCAAACGCTAATTGATTCCCTAGCCATAGAAGGGTTTCTAAATTATTGCAAACGATATATTGAATATCTTCTTTCACACATGTTTCTATATAGGAAGGGGCATAATCTGGACATTGCTTTTGATAAAATGATTCACCAAATAAACCATGAGGAAAGCGAATTGTTGTAAGCAAGCGATTTTCTAAAAATGGTAGAAAATAGGGACTTACTTCTTTTAAGTATAAAATATAATCTAGTTTCGTAATGTTCGTATTAGGAAAAAGGGGTTTATCAGGGTTGGTGAGGGTGGTACGTTCTGTTGCAAGTAAATTTTCTAACGTACAGTCCTGCCAATTTTGATTGTATAAAAATTTAGTGAAAACTGGATTGATTATTTTATGGTGTTCGAATGAAGAAAATTTTAGCTCCACACAAATTCCTGGATCCATATAAAAAAAGTCTTCATCTTCTTTCTTGTTATGTTCTTTTATAATACGTAATAGGGCTGATTTTTCCTCTACCTTTAGTCCTTTATTGAAAGTACCGACACTTATAATTTCTTTATTTAAGCAAACGCTAACGCCAAATGTCTCTGCTTTTTTATGGTAATCGCTAATAAAAAATGCAGCAGTATACATAAATAATCCTCCTGATAATCATTCGATAATAATAGTATTCCTGTATCTATTGATATGTATGAGTAGTGTGTACTACCAATAATTTAATGGTATGAAATAGTTATGGAAACACAATGTAAGAATAGATTTGGTTTAGTTATTGCAATTTAAAAATATCGATTGATTGAAGTGATTGAATTAAACAAGAATGGAGATATACTATGCATACAATGTGGAAAGGGAATATAAGTTTTGGCTTAGTGAGTATACCGATTAAGTTACATTCTGCTATCGAAGACAAAGATATTAAGTTAAGAACACTTCATAAGGCATGTCATGCTCCTATTAAATATGAAAAAAAATGCTCAGCCTGTGAAAAAGAGGTGGCTCCCGAAGAAATAGTAAAGGCATATGAGTATGCAAAAGGAAAATATGTTGTCCTTGACGAAGAGGATTTGGACAATCTTCGCAAAGAGAATGAAGATAAAGCAGTGGAGATTATAGATTTCGTGAAGATTGAGGAAATTGACCCAATCTATTTTGAAAAATGTTATTATATGTCTTCAGGAGAGGGTGGGAATAAAGCCTACGCTTTGTTAAGACAAGCTTTGCTTGAAACGGGAAAAGTAGGAATAGCAAAAATTATTATTCGTTCCAAAGAACAGTTAGCTATTATTCGAGTGTATGAAAATACACTTGTGATGGAAACTATTCATTTTCCTGATGAAGTTCGCAATGTGGAAGATGTTCCAAATGTACCGGCAGTCAACCAAATAGAGAAAAAAGAATTAGAAACAGCTATTTTATTAATAGACCAATTAACAACTGAATTTACTCCAGAGAAATATACGGATGAATATAGAACTGCTCTACTTGAGCTAATTGAATCGAAAAAAGCTGGAAAAGAAGTGGTGACAGGTACAGATAAGCAACAAAAATCAAATGTCATGGATCTAATGGCTGCGCTCCAAGCTTCCATTGACAATACAAAACCAAAGAAAACGGAAGAAAAGAAGAAAAAGACTACAAGAAAGAAAATTGCTAAAGAAGCTTAAAACCAAATGTTCGGTGCTAGCTTTAATTATTGAAGAGCTAGCACCTTATAAAACAGCGAGGGATTCATATGGAAAGAACAATCACGACAAAATATATTGTATCAATGATGGCGATTATCATTGTTTTTTGTGGACTTTTTTATGTCATTGCAAAGCGAGTGACTAGTACGGATATCATTACCTTTGATAAGACCATCATTCATTTTATTCAGTCCTTTATTTCAGATGATTTAACAATTTGGGTAGAACGAGTGACCTTTTTAGGATCAATTTTATTTATTGCTACGGCAATTGTAATCATATCTATACTTTTGTTATGGAGAAGAAAATATACCTTAATGATTTTTTTTATTTCAGCAAATAGCCTCGGAGCCATTTTAAATAAGTTGCTTAAATGGTTTTTTAAAAGAGAGCGGCCAGATATTTTGCCTGTTATAATAGAGAAAGGCTATAGTTTTCCTAGTGGTCACTCGATGGGCTCTCTTATTTTCTTTGGTTCATGTGCATATCTGTGCATACATATTGTAAATTCAACTGGAAAGAAAATTTTTGCTTACACGATCGCATGCCTGTTTATCTTATTAATCGGCATTAGCAGAATCTATTTAGGAGTCCATTATCCAACTGATGTTGTCGGTGGATATTCTATAGGAATTGCCTATTCAGCTATTTGCATTTTAGCGTTTCGTCTCTATGAATTTAAAGCGAAGCGGAGGGCACCCGCTTAGGAGCATGTAGGATGGAGCGATCATTCCTGAGATAAAGTTCGCGAAGCCCATCAGCTTCTGGGTGCCTAGAGCTAAGAGCTAGAGATCAAATTGGCATCAGAAAATTTATATTTTCTTAACTGGTAAAAAAATTTTTTATATCAGCCTTTTATATAAAATGAGAGGAAATACAGCAAAATTGAAAGTTAGTAAAATAGTGGGGGAAGAAAAATGAATCAACACATCATACCTGCATCATCAAATATGAAGGAGTTTGAAGCTTTTTTAAAAAGTGACTATGAAATTGGTGTGTTTTTAGAGGTGCATATTTCTCAATTAAAGCATATTAGCCATCTTGCGAAAAAGGCAAACAAGAAAATGATCTATCATGTCGACTTAATTCAAGGATTAAAAAGTGATGATTTTGGAACCGAGTTTATCTGTCAAGAGTTTAAACCATACGGGGTTATTTCTACAAAATCATCTGTAATTTTAAAAGCAAAGCAGAAGAATGTCGTGGCGATACAAAGGGTATTCTTGCTTGATAGTCATGCGATAGCGAAAAGTGTTAAATTGGTTCAAAGAACCCATCCTGATTATATTGAGGTTCTTCCTGGTACAATGCCTTGGATGATTACGGAAATTAAAGATAGTTTAAATGTACCAATACTTGCCGGCGGTTTGATTCGGACGGAAGAAGATGTTAGAAAAGCAATCGAAGCTGGTGCTACAAGTATTACAACATCTAAAAAAGAACTGTGGCAAATGATGAAATGAGCAGTTAATTAAAAAATACTATTTTTATAGTGGGAATATCAAAAAATTGACAACCTCAAGGTAAACGTTTACAATGAACTTACAAGTTAATTTAATGTGTAGGAGAAAAGGAGATGCACGCAGGGAGCCGTAATTTTACTGGCTTAATCTGTCGTGCTCTCCTTTTTTTGCGTATTTGTTATCACTACCACTCTATGATTCTCTTAAAAAGAGCTTCTAGCAAGCGTTTGTACGTAAATGTTAACAAAGTTGTTTTTCATTTATGTAACATTGCAATGAACCAGAGTGAAAAAAGATAAGGGGGATTCGAATGTCTGCTTTTATGGGAGAAGTTATTGGAACCATGATTCTAATTGTGTTTGGGGGAGGGGTCGTAGCTGGAGGGAATTTAAAGAAAGCGTTCTCCAATGGTGGTGGTTGGATTGTTGTTACCATTGCATGGGGATTAGCAGTAACGATGGGCGTGTTTGCTGTAGGAAGCATTAGTGGCGCTCACCTAAATCCAGCAGTTACGATTGCTCTAGCGATAACAGGGGATTTTTCTTGGAATCAAGTAGGTCCTTATATCTTGGCTCAAATGATTGGCGCTTTTTTAGGAGCATGTATTGTTTATTTACACTATCTTCCTCATTGGGGTGCAACAAAGGAGCCTGGGGCAAAATTAGCAGTATTTTCAACTGCTCCTGCTATTCCACATACTTTTTCTAATATATTAAGTGAATTGATTGGAACGTTTATGTTAGTACTTGGATTATTGTTCATCGGTGCAAATAGTTTTACAGAGGGGCTTAACCCGATTGCTGTAGGTTTACTGATTGTTGTAATTGGAATGTCATTAGGTGGCACAACAGGATATGCGATAAATCCAGCAAGGGACCTCGGTCCAAGAATTGCGCATTTTGTATTGCCGATTGCAGGGAAAGGAACATCGAACTTTAAGTATGCATGGATACCGGTTGTTGGTCCAATTCTAGGTGGCTCACTTGCTGCAATTGTTTATACATACCTTTTTAAAGGGGTCCTCTTATCCAGTTTCTGGATGGTGATAGGGGTAAATATACTTGTATTATTACTTGCATTTTATATGACAAAAGAGGAAAGTAAGAGTATTAGCCAAAACGCAGCGTAAATATTTACAAAAGGGGAGGAATTAACATGGAAAAGTTTATTTTATCATTAGATCAGGGGACAACGAGCTCTCGAGCAATTATCTTTAATAAAAAAGGCGAGATTGTCCATGTTGCACAAAAAGAGTTTACTCAAATTTTTCCGAAGCCAGGCTGGGTAGAGCATAATGCTAATGAGATTTGGGGTTCAATTTTAGCTGTAATTGCAACTGTTTTATCTGAATCAGACATTAAACCAGAACAAATAGAAGGAATTGGAATTACTAATCAGCGGGAAACAGCTGTTGTGTGGGATAAGAACACTGGTGTTCCTGTCTATCATGCGATTGTGTGGCAATCAAGACAAACGAATGAAATATGTGAAGAGTTAAAGGCAAAGGGGTATAATCAACTTTTCCGTGATAAAACAGGACTCTTAATTGATGCATATTTTGCAGGTACAAAGGTTAAGTGGATTTTAGATCATGTAGAAGGGGCAAGACAAAAAGCAGAAAATGGAGGGTTATTATTTGGCACGATTGATACATGGCTCATCTGGAAATTATCTGGAGGAAAAGCGCATGTAACAGATTATACAAATGCTTCCCGTACACTTATGTTTAATATTTATGATTTACAATGGGATGAGGAGTTACTAGATATATTAACTGTTCCAAAATCAATGCTTCCAGAAGTAAAGCCTTCCTCAGAAATATATGCATATACGGTTGAAGGGCATTTCTTCGGTAATAGAATACCAATTGCTGGAGTCGCGGGAGATCAGCAGGCTGCGTTATTCGGTCAAGCATGTTTTGAAGCTGGAATGGCAAAGAATACGTATGGAACAGGATGCTTTATGTTAATGAATACAGGTGAGAAAGCAGTCAAATCTGAGCATGGTCTATTAACAACAATCGCATGGGGAATAGATGGAAAAGTCGATTATGCCTTAGAGGGAAGCATATTTGTTGCAGGATCTGCCATCCAATGGTTGCGAGATGGCTTAAGAATGTTAAAGGATGCAAAAGATAGTGAAGCATATGCAAGTAAAGTAGATTCTACCGATGGTGTATATTTAGTTCCAGCATTTGTTGGTCTTGGTACTCCATATTGGGATAGTGATGTAAGAGGCGCGATGTTTGGTGTAACAAGGGGAACAACGAAGGAGCATTTTATTCGTGCAACACTTGAATCACTTGCATATCAAACAAGAGATGTTCTAGCCGCTATGGAAGCAGATTCGAACATTCAAGTAAAAACGTTAAGAGCAGACGGTGGAGCAGTTCGGAACAACTTCTTAATGCAATTCCAAGGAGATATATTAAATGTTCCAGTGGAAAGACCAGTTATAAATGAAACAACTGCATTAGGAGCAGCATATCTTGCTGGTTTAGCTGTTGGCTTCTGGAAAGATCAAGATGAAATCGCTGAACAATGGAGTCTTGATCATTCCTTTGAGCCAAACATGGAGGAAGAGACAAGAGAAGAATTATACAATGGCTGGAAGAAAGCAGTTAAAGCAACAATGGCTTTTAAATAAAAAATATATTATTAAAATAATATAAATACTATGAATAAATAGATTAATATGATAAAATAAATTTAAGTTAATAATTTTTGTCTGGAGAAACGGAGAGACCACAAGGCATTATCAGCATAATGATAATGTAGCTTTGTGGTCTCTTTTTATTTTCCTTGAGTTTTAAAACATATATAGAGCTGTAAGAATAAAACCAGTTATTTAACCAACAGGTTTTTCACTTATCAGGAGGTCTTTATTTTGCAAAAGAAGCCAAGTAGTAGAGAAGAGATTGAAAAAAAATTAATGAACACTAATTTTGATTTATTAGTTATCGGTGGAGGAATCACAGGTGCTGGTATTGCTTTAGATGCAGCAACAAGGGGGATGGAAGTAGCGCTTGTAGAAATGCAAGATTTTTCTGCTGGAACCTCTAGTAGATCCACGAAATTAGTTCACGGAGGATTGCGTTATTTAAAGCAATTTGAAGTAAAGATGGTTGCTGAAGTAGGGAAAGAAAGAGAAGTTGTGTATGAAAATGGGCCACATGTGACTACACCTGAATGGATGCTCCTTCCTTTGCATCAAGGGGGGACCTTTGGTAAATTTTCAACGAACATAGGCTTAAGAGTTTATGATTTTCTTGCAGGAGTAAAAAAATCAGAACGTAGAAAAATGTTATCAAAGGATGAAACCCTTACCAAAGAACCATTAATAAAAAAAGATGGTCTTAAAGGTGGAGGGTATTATGTAGAATATCGAACAGATGACAGTCGCTTAACGGTTGAAGTGATGAAAAAAGCAGTAGATAATGGAGCAACTGCCATAAATTACACGAAAGTAGAAAACTTTTTATATGATCAAAATGGTAAGGTTGAAGGTGTAGAAGTAAGAAATCTTATCTCGGATACTATTTATCCAATTTATGCAACAAGCATTGTTAATGCAACAGGACCTTGGGTAGATACGTTAAGAACAATTGATGGAAGCAAAAAAGGGAAAACACTTCAGCTTACAAAAGGTGTTCATTTAGTTATCGATCAATCCGTTTTCCCACTAAAACAGGCTGTTTATTTTGATACAGCTGATGGTAGAATGGTTTTCGCCATACCACGAGATGGTAAAACCTATGTAGGGACAACAGATACATTCTATAGTGATGACCCAATCCACCCATCGATGTCAAAAGAAGATAGAGAATATATTTTGGGAGCAATCAAATTTATGTTTCCTTCTGTCTCAATTTCAGCAGAAGATGTAGAATCAAGCTGGGCTGGAGTGAGGCCATTGATTTTGGAGGGTGGAAAAGACCCATCTGAAATCTCAAGAAAGGATGAGATTTGGGAGTCGGATAGCAAGCTAATAACAATCGCTGGAGGAAAATTAACCGGTTACCGTAAAATGGCTGAAACAGTTGTTAACTTAGTCGCAAACAGATTACAAGAGAATACAGGGAAAACATATAAAAAATGTAGGACAAAATCATTGCCAATTTCAGGTGGAGATGTCGGAGGTTCAAAAGGATTTTCTTCTTATATTAAAGACATCGTATCAATGGGAATAGATGCAGGGCTTTCCAGAGAAGATGCTGAAAAAATAGCGAAGCTTTATGGTAGCAATGCTCCGATTATTTATGAATGTGCAAAAAACTTAACTAGAAAAAATGAAAAACTATCTCCAGTACTACTTGCAAGGATTCATTATGCAATGGAATACGAATTCGCCATGACACCAACAGATGTCTTATTAAGACGAACGGGTATGCTTTTATTTAATATAGATAAAGTAAACGAAGTAAAAGAGGCTGTAATTGAGTACATGGCAGCTTATTATATTTGGAGCGAAGAAAGAAGAAATGCATTAGCGGCAGAATTAGAAGAAGAAATCCATAAAGCGACAGTACCGTTTGAGGATTAGGACTAAATAATAAAAATAGGGCTTAATATTCTCATGATTGTACAGTTATTTCTAAAAATATATAATTCAAATATTATCGGTAAAATGCTGAATAGTCGAAATGCACATAGACACCTGTGGGAACAGCGAAACAGGTGAGTTCTTGAGAGACGAAGCTGTGGAGGCTAAAATCGTTATCCAGCGAAAAGTGAAGTGCATTTCGGCTGTGGGTTAAATGAAAATCTAATACGGTTATACCAACCATTATATTAACGTTTTTACAAAAATAGGGAAACTAAAAGTTGACTAAAATCCAATTCTAAGTTATGATGTTCCTTGTATGTATTTGAGGTTTTAACAGAATTTTGTAGAATTATGTGTAAGGTAACAAGAAATTTATAAGTAAACGGAACAACTATTAAAGATTATTCATGACAATTACACTCCATTTATCTTCAAAAACACATTTAAAATCCTTCCTAATGCGGATTAATCCTTCCATTATTTTATTTCAAAAATGTATTTTTGTGTTCTGCACGATTCACCCTAAATTCACACTGGCACGGCCTAGGAGCCGTAAGGATGAAAGAGAGGTAGGGCTTTCGTTGTTTTAGGCATTTACACCAATATTTAATTTAAGTGTATTTCCTTAAATATATGCATAGCTTAATATGTATTCATTAGATGAATACAGTCATAAGTCATAGGATCTTCTAACCTTGAATTTATAATCAAGGTTAAAAGATCCTTTTTTCATTGCTTTTAAAGAATGTTTTATTGGGATATTTTCAGTTTGTTATATTCCGAAAAAATCGGAAAATTTATTTCAATTAAAATAGAGCTATGTTATGATACAAGGGAACTTATTGATACATAGTGACTGACGACATAGATGGAAATAACCATATGGGAGCTGTGTATATGTATAGCCGGTCGTCTGGGCAGAAGAGCAGAAGAATAGCCCTTCTTTTTATTATTTACCAGGAGGTATATACATGTCGGAAAAGTTAATTTTAGACGGAAATGTAGTAGCAAATGCAGTAAAGGATGAATTAAAAGGAAGAATAAGTGCTCTAAAGGAAAAAGGGATAACTCCTTGCTTAGCAACAATCTTAGTTGGAGATGATTCATCTTCCGCTACTTATGTACGAATGAAAGGTAATGCATGTGCAAAACTAGAAATTGAATCTAGAAAAATCCACCTTGGCAAAGAAACAACAACAGAGGAATTATTAGAAACGATATACATGTTAAATAACGATAAGGATGTACATGGTATTTTACTACAGCATCCTGTACCAAGTCATATTGACGAACGAAAAGCATTTGAAGCTATAGATATTGGTAAAGATGTCGATGGTGTTACTAGTTTTGGCTATGGACAAACGGCACTTGGATTTGGAAAATATCCATCCTGTACACCAGCTGCCATTATGAAAATAATGGAACATTATGGGGTAGAAGTTAGTGGAAAGCATGCAGTTGTTATAGGGCGCAGTCCAATTTTAGGGAAGCCGGTATCTGCATTGCTATTAAATAAAGATGCAACAGTAACAACCTGCCACTCTCGTACGGTAAATGTAGAAGATTATGTAAGACAAGCAGATATTGTTATAGCTGCTGTAGGTAAACCAAACTTTATTCAAGGTGAATGGATTAAACAAGGTGCAGTAATTTTAGACGCAGGCTATAATAAAGGCAATATTGGTGATGTTGATTATGATGCTTGTTTAGAAAGGGTTTCAGCGATTACACCAGTTCCCGGAGGAGTTGGACCGGTTACCATCAGTATGCTTTTAAAACATACGGTTGATTCTGCAGAAGCGGTAAATCGCTAAAATGAAATTTAAAGTTTTGAAAACGTTATTGACAAAAAGGGCATAAGATTATATTATAAGGGTAACGCAATTAAGTTCGGTATATGTTTTATGGATAAGGTGGTCGTAGCTGCAATGTATGTAGGCGATTTTCTTCTACATCATTCCAGCTACGGCTTTTTCATGTTGAATGACGTATCGATTCCTAAAAGTTATATTAGGTGCTTAGTGTGTAACACATTTTTGGAGGTTTTACAATGAACACAGGTAAAGTAAAATGGTTTAACGCAGAAAAAGGTTTTGGTTTCATCGAGTCTTCTGAAGGTCAAGACGTATTCGTTCACTTCTCTGCAATTCAAACAGAAGGTTTCAAAACTTTAGAAGAAGGCCAAGACGTAACTTTCGAAATCGTTGAAGGTAACCGTGGACCACAAGCTTCTAACGTAACTAAAGCTTAATAAACAATCAAAAAAAGGTGATGCCTTTCAAAATGCATCACCTTTTTTAATGATGTTTATTTGAACTTCTATTTATAAGGATTGTACTATAAAAGCTTTGTTATACATCTTTTTTCAAAAGAAAGCATAAATTAAAATGCTATCTAATTCTTAACTAAGCATTTATATAAAAATTCTCCATCAACTTCATTATATTCATCCGTTAAAAAACCACATAATTTCCCACTAAAGTATGGTATAAAGGCTTTTAATTGATCCTATTTACCTTAATGTTTTGGAAAATGAAAAAAAGTGAAATAAAATGGAGAGTATATATTTATAACAAAATAAAACAATACACTCTAGGTTGGTATTTTCTAAACAAATAATGTCCCTTATAATAGGGCGGTGTTTTAAGGTTTATATTAAAGAGTAATCATGCGCTAAAATTAGTGGAATCCATTCATGTAAAAATGATAGAGATCCTATCCTACGACATTTCTGGCCCTATATTCTAAGGTAATATCAATCAACGGAGTACAATTACAAGGAGGAAAAAGTATTGACAACTTTTTCAGATTTTCAATTAAGTAATAGTTTAGAAAAAGCATTATCAAACATGGGATTCGAAGAGCCAACACCTATTCAGGCACAGGCTATTCCAATTGCATTATCTGGTAAAGATATGATTGGACAAGCTCAAACAGGTACAGGTAAAACAACTGCATTTGGTGTTCCTTTACTTGAAAAAATCGAAGTTGGTAAAGCGGTACAAGGATTAGTTCTAGCTCCAACGAGAGAATTAGCAGTCCAAGTAGCAGAAGAATTAAATCGCATTGGTTCTGTAAAAGGAATCCGCACATTACCAATTTACGGTGGTCAAGATATTAATCGCCAAATTCGTGGATTAAAAAAGAAGCCAGAAATTATCGCAGCAACACCTGGTCGATTAATTGACCATATTGAACGTAAAACAATTCGCTTACAAGATTTAAAAATGATTGTACTTGATGAAGCTGATGAAATGTTAAATATGGGATTCATTGAAGATATCGAAAGAATCTTAAGTGAAACTCCTGATTCTCGTCAAACGCTATTATTTTCAGCAACAATGCCAAAAAGAATCCAAAGCCTTGCAGAAAGATTCATGGTTGAGCCTGAAATAGTTAGAGTTAAAGCGAAAGAAATGACCGTAACAAATATTGAACAGCACTATATGGAAGTTCAAGAGCGTCAAAAGTTTGATGTGTTATGTAGCTTACTTGATATTCAATCACCAGAACTTGCAATTGTCTTTGGCCGTACAAAAAAACGTGTAGACGAAGTTGTAGAGGGACTAATTAAACGTGGTTACTCTGCTGAAGGAATTCATGGTGATATTCCTCAAGGGAAACGTGACCAGGTTATCCGTCGTTTTAAAGAACAAAGCATTGACATCATGGTAGCTACAGATGTAGCAGCTAGAGGATTAGATATTAGTGGCGTATCCCATGTTTATAACTTTGATATTCCACAAGATCCAGAAAGCTATGTTCACCGTATCGGTAGAACAGGCCGCGCTGGTAAAAAAGGTCTTGCAGTAACGTTTGTTAGTCCTAGAGAACTTGATCATTTACGTATCATTGAAAATGTAACCAAGAAATCAATGACTAAAAAACCAATTCCTTCTCTTACAGATGTGTTAGCTGGAAACCAACAAGCTACCATTAATAAAATTACAAAAACAGTTGAAGAGAATGAGTATGCAGAATATAAGCGTGTTGCAGAAGGTTTATTAGAAGAAACAGATTCCGTAACATTGCTTGCGGCAGCTTTAAAGCTTCTAACGAAAGAACCAGATGCTACACCAGTTAGATTAACTGCTGTTGAGCCATTGCGTTCGAAGAAGAAAGAAAATCGTTCTGGTGGCGGTGGAGGTAATCGTAGACGCCGTTCTGACCGTGGAGGAGAACGTGGCGGATATGACAGAAAACGCCCGAACGCTTCTGGTGAAAGAAGACCTAGAAATCGCAACAGAAGTAAATAATTTTTTCATTATACTGTTCCTATATTCTGCTGTTTTGTTTTCTAAAAATGATGGAATTTACATTTTCCCGTTTTAAATGAGACAAAATGGGTAAACTAGTTAAATGAAGGATATACAATATCCTTGTTATTTAAATCTAGGAGGCAATAAAAAATGGCAACAGGTAAAGTAAAATGGTTTAATTCTGAAAAAGGATTTGGATTTATCGAAGTGGAAGGTGGAGAAGATGTATTTGTACATTTTTCAGCCATCCAAACAGACGGGTTCAAAACTTTAGATGAAGGTCAAGAAGTTAACTTTGAAATAGAAGAAGGTAGCCGTGGACCACAGGCTGTAAATGTAACAAAACTATAATTGTATTAAAGAGTCCTTTTAAGGACTCTTTTTATTTAGGCTATTTTTAAAAGGAAAAATTTCAAGTAATACGGAGTAGGATAAGTCTACTTAGTCTCATGCTGGGATTAGCAAAACAGAATTGTAATCATAAAGAAAAAACCGCAGTGGAGGATAAAAGCTTACCTATGGAAAGCGAAGCCCATTCAGGTTATTTACTTATAGTAATAAACTCCCCTAAACTTCCTTATTTAAAAGGAATAAAAAGTACAACTCTTTGCTAAATTAACTGTAATTGTATAAAATAGTAGGGTACAGAAAGAGGTGTTGAACATGAAGGAATTTAAAGTGAATTTTCATGCGGAAGATGGCGTTGATCAAATGATTGTACAGAAACTAAGCGAGGACGATTTTAATCGTGCTACAAGTGGTGGAACAAGACAATTATTTGAATTAGATACAAATATCGGTTTCTTTATTTATTTTGATGCAGTGGACGAGGCTGGCAAAGAATCCTACTTAGTTCTTCAGTATGAAGAGGGAAGCGAAGATCCATCTGCTTGCTTTAGTTTTCAGCTAAAAGATTTTTATCAATTTGTCGCATTGCACTTAAATGATTTGCAATATGAAGAAGATGAGGAAGAGGATGAAGAAGAATTTGGTCCTATTCATTACTTGGCACATTTAATGCATCATATTGTAGAAGATGGAAAAACAGTAGAAGTTTAAGAAAAGGGGCTGGGACAAACTAAATAGCCAATCTGTAAAGACGAACAATCTTTAATTTAGCTCTTAAATAA
>NZ_DALZDK010000050.1:0-27453 GCF_031978665.1 Niallia sp.
TTTGACACCCCACCAACGGGTCAAACCGTTGATAAATCAACATTTATAGAGGGAGTAGTGTTAGAAATAAGTTAGACAAAACTTTAAACAAATAGTTTACATTGAGTTTAAAGTTTTAATATTTTATTCTTCTACTAAATAATGATAAATATCGTACTGGACAGGCTGTTCAAGTACTAAATTCATCGTAACAACTGATAGTTCATTTCCTTTTCCATCAGGCATTGTTTCATTCTTAGCACTATCCTCAACAATATCCACTTGACCTAAATAATAGAAATCGGTACCTTCGCCATCATCTTTTTTTGTAAATAAATAAATTTTCATTCCTAAATCTTTATAAGATAGTATATTTTTCACTTCATTCGAATCCAGTGTTAAACGATTACGAGTAAACCACCTAAATAGATCACGTGCTAAAAATTCATCTCCATAAGCTTGACTTGTTTCAACCTCATTCTTTTTGTGGTAAGTAACAAAGATTGGACAAGTGTTATGTTTTGCACGGTAACCATAAATAGTTGATGAATCATCATGTGGCCAGTTCAATAAACGACAAACATCTCTCCGCGAATACTTCTCAAATAACTTCATTGCATTTGTTTTATCATACTTTTCATTTTTTACATAAGCACATTTTACGATATCCTCAATAAAGCCTTTGAAATATGAATTTCTAATACTTTCTTGAATTTCTTCATTAAACTGATAGTTCCCATTAATGACTTCAATAATTGGCTTAAATTTATACTTTTTCACATCACTTTGGACATGAAATTTTAGTGAAAAAATGTTCAAAACAGATTGTATTGTTTCATCATCTACATATGTACCGAAATTTTTTAACTTTTGAATATAAGACTCTTGAGACATTGATTCATTAGCAAGTAAATTCTCTATTAAAAGGATTTCGTGAATTCGTTTTCCATTCAAAAACTCTTTTGAAAACATACTTAAAACAGATAGTTCATATTCAGTAAGTGAAGGAATTGACTCTTTCATTTTCAATAAGAAATTAAAGTAGTTATCGGAATAGCCTGCAATTACCTCAGGGTCAATTGAGTTTTGCTCAATAAAATCAAAAAGGGTAGGAATTCGACCTAATCGATTTTTCATTTCTGTAAAAGTATCCCTCAATATTTTTAATGTCGATAGATTTGTATTATTAATAGCCTCAAAAATCTTCTTCTTAGCAATTTCCTCAAAGTTGATAGTCGACACACCTTGTATATAGTTCGTATTTACTGTTCTTCGGCGGACATTATCTTTATTCATAGTTTGATCCCCAGAAAGAGCTATTGGAATTAAATAGTTATTTTTATAGTTTCCGATAAAATCAATAATTGTCACATAATCTTTTGAATCGTGTTTACGCAGACCTCGCCCTAGCTGTTGTATAAAAATAATACTCGATTGTGTTTGGCGAAGCATTACGATTTGATTTAAGAATGGAATATCAATTCCTTCATTAAAAATATCAACCGATAGAATGTATTCGAGTTCACCTCTATTTAATTTACGAATTGCTTCTTCACGCTCTTCTTGCGAATTGTCACCTGTTAACCCGATTGTTTTTAGGCCTTCATGATTTAAGGCAGTAGAAAGCTCACGAACTTCCTCCTTTGAACTACAAAACATTAATCCACGGACATGCTCCCCTGAAAAACCATAATAATTAATCTTCTCAATTATGTGTTTTACACGCTCTGAAGATACTAATTTCCGAAGTTCTGTTGCATCATCAATGGTTTCGCCATCTTTTTCATAATCCAAAACACCAAAATAATGGAAAGGACAGAGCATCCCTTCTTCAAGGGCCGCTTGTAAACGGATTTCATACGCGATGTTGTAATCAAATAACTCATAAATATTGAACCCGTCTGTTCGTTCAGGTGTTGCCGTCATACCAAGTAAAAACTTCGGATTAAAATAATCAATAATTTTCAAATAGGATTCAGAACCTGCCTTATGGACTTCATCTATTAGCACATAATCAAACTGATTTTTCGCAAATTGCTGTAAGTATCCTTCTTTTGAAATAGTTTGAATTGTGGCAAATAAATACTTAACATGCAAATCTTTTGAATTACCTGAAAGAATTCCATAATCATCTTCATGACCTCCGAGAATTTTCCGATAATCTTTCAATGCCTTCTTTAAGATTTGCTCTCGATGTACTATAAATAGCATTTTCTCAGGAGAAAATCTTCGAACATCAAAAGCTGATAAATAAGTTTTACCTGTACCTGTCGCAGAGATAATTAATCCTTTTTGAGCTCCTGTAGCACGAAGCGAGTTTAATTGTTCAAGCGCAGCTGCTTGCATTTTATTTGGTTTAATTGATAAGCTATCAGCAAGAGCATTAGTTAAATAGTCAGCATTTAATTCGAGTGTATTCGAAGCAGCATGCTTAACAAAGGGCTGAAATTTATAATATTGTTTGTACTTAGCAATCCATTCTTCATTTAATAGAATCGCTTCATCCCAAGCATCTTCAAATTGATTTTTAAAATGATTAATAATTTCTCCACTTTCTAAAGAAGTTAAAAATACATTCCACTCGTAGTTTGCTTTTAATGCACTATCTGTTAAATTCGAACTTCCTACTATTAAAGAGAAGTAGTCTTGATGTTCAAAGATATACCCTTTTGCATGGAAACCTTTTTCAGAAGTTAAACGGACTTCCACGTTTTCAAGTTTAAGAAGCTCTTTAAACATTTTCGGCTGGTTAAAGTTTAGAAATGTTGACGTTAAGATGCGACCTTTTATCCCTTTTTGTTTTATATCGTAAAGCATGGTTTTTAAGGTAGCCAAACCACCTTCAGTAATAAAAGCAACAGAAAAAGTAAATGTTTTACACGTTTTTAATTCTTGAAGTAAGGTTGATAAGACATTTTCATGATGCTTATTTGTTAAAAGTTTTGGTTTAAATTGTGCAGAGACTGGTTTGTTTTGATCAATAAATCCTTTATAAAGGGAGTTTTCTATTTTTCTAATCAGTTGCTGTAGCTCCACTAATATTCACTCATTTCATTCAATTTTCATTATTCTTCCTTCACTCGTATTACCTTGTATTCAAAGGTTCCACTGACCCATCCAATAAATATCCATAACCTGAGTTAGTGATTAATTCTTTCTCTATCAGTTGTAAAAGTCCCCTGTCTTGATTGTTTAAAAAATGTATTTCACTTAGTTATAGCTCTATTATTAACTATTATTGACAGTAAGACTAGAAGCGTTTAGTAGAAATTTATATAAAGAAACATATTCCCGAACAAAAATACGTAATTTATCCATTTCTTCCCTCTTATTTGATACAATGGAATTAGAAAAAGCATAGAGGGATTCGATTGAATTGATAGGAATTCTAGCATTTATCGTTATTCTTAAACGATCATTACCAAAATTCAAACAAAGGAACAATAGGCAAAAATAGAATTAATAATCTACTATCAAAACTAGAACATACTACTTTTAAGAGGTGGAATGATCGATACGTGCCTAATCACCAACGAAATATGTCCCAAGTTGATCATGTATTTCTTTCAAAGAACGGTCTATATGTTTTAGAGACAAAAAAATTACCGGGGTGGATATTCGGAAACGAGAAAAGTCAGTTTTGGACACAACATATATAAAAGCAAGGAAAAATTTCGTAATCCAATTTGGTAAAGTTACGGTCATATTCAAGCATTAATAGAATTTCTAAAAGAAGATCTTCCAGAGAATCTACCAATCTATTCAATAATCGGATTCAGTGATGAAGAAAAATTAAAATTTAACCATCTATTGACTGGTGCTTCTGTTATTAATAACAAACAGCTTTTCCTCATTATTAAATAACTGGATTCTCAAGTATTCCAACAACCTTTTGATTTGAATTTATTAGCAAGTAAATTAAGTAGTCTTATCATCACAACTAAAAAATTAAAGAAACAAACTGCAAAGAGTCATGTAAAATGGATTCGAACGGAAGTAAAGGAAAATAATCAAAAAGTAAAACAAAATATTTGCCTTAATTGTGGCAATCCTTTAGTAATACGCAAAGGAAAAAATAGCTCCTTTACTGGCTGTAGTGGATTTCCCAAATGCCGTTTTTACTAGAGCTATTCAAAAATATGAGGAATAAAATTTGAGTACACGTTCAGCTACTGCTAACCATAACAAGGATATTTTGACTAAGGAATGCAAGCTAACACAAGTAGCAAATACCTCTATTTTTAGACAAGGGACTTATTTTGTTTTATCTCCTTCCGTTCAAAACGATCACTGTTGGTTTGATTTACGGAAAGTGAATCTTGTTCAATTTAATAGAGAAGAACAAACAGGCTATCTGTTAATTCGTTTTTTCGATCAATTCCTAGTATGCAATTTAAAAAAGTTTATGAGAAGAATGATTTCAAAAGATAATTCTGTGGAAACTCACGCAAGTGGTGTTCATTGGAAGTTTAATATAATCTATAAAAATGACCAATACATAGTCGTCAATCAAACAGACAAAAGTCGATTTTTGCAATGAAAAAGGTATCGGCTCGAAACTTGAAGAAGAAGTTTAGTCCGGAAAATTTATAAAAGATCAGATCCGTTTACTTAATATTAAAGAAACTGATCTACTAAAAAATATTCATTATCCTATTCGTTCATTCATCTACTACAAAACTTCAAGTCATTCACTACTCCCAAGTACTCCAACAAAAAATGTTCTCCATTTTTATTACTATTTTCTATTACTTTTTATCCTAAAATTCCTGGAAGTAACAAAACCATAGCTAACATGATGAATGGTTGTTGAGTTATCTATATCTGAAATAATAAAATATCCATTTCCCTCTTTTTTAAGTTACTCAAAATCTATCAACCTTTTTTATTGATTTGATTTTTGCACTTTCCTCCTTCAACTCTTGTATTTGCATAGTTATTTATAATGAATAGTTACCTTCTTTAATTCATCCCTATTCTTCAAATGCCGTAATGCGTATTGCCCCATCTTTATCTTATCTGGATGATTATCATATTCTTGTAGATGATCAATATAGTCACCTACTCCATCATTTTTTAGTAGAGTTACTTGTGTAGCAACATAACGTTTCTTCCCTAGCATCCAATGGGGAAATTCATATTCAAAACACTTTCCATCTTTTATAGGATGTGACTTTAATCCAATCGACTGAAGCATTTCATCAACCTCTTGAAAAGTAAGCATTTTGCAATCCTCCATCTGAATTGCAATTACTAATATATAACTTAAAAAGCTATCTTTTTTCCTTTATAATCCGCCATCCATCTTTGAAACAATTTATCTCAAAAAACAAATTACTTTCTTTCCATTATATTATCGTTGATTCACTTAATTCTCATTCAAAAAAGTATCTATCTCTTCACCACTAGGAGATGATTGTCTCCTCCCTAACTCGTGTCACAGCTATAGCGGATGCTGCAATTGCATACTTTAAGCATTCTTCAATCGGCTTGTTATTACTGAACAGCCACAGCAAACGCCACTATAAAAGTATCTCCATCCGCTGTAGTATCAACTGCATCTACATTATATGATTCTGTAAAAATACATTCACCTTGGTTATTATAAAAATACGATCCTTTCTTCCCTAAGGTAATTAATACATTTTTAATACCTGCTTTCACTAGATAACCTACTGCTTTCTTTAGCTGGGATTCATCATTTATATTAATCCTAAAACAAGTATTAGGCACCACAAAAATTCATTTGTCCATTAAGCGAGAATAATCTACAACGGAATTGTTTCGATGACTTCAAAAACGTATAATTCATTTACTTCTCTTTTGCTAGCTTATTCCGGTTAAGTGCCATTGGTGGTTGTTCTAACCAGCCATTATCAATCATTATATTGGCTCCATCCTCAGCATAAGCAAGAATTTCTTGTGTAAGTTGAATATATTTCAGACCTATGTCTCTTCTAGGGCTCATTGCCATTGCTGTCCCATAATAACCAATACTAAGGGCAATTAATGCTGTTACATAAAACATCATTAATTTATCTGAATAAGTGTATGAGGTAGAATCTGTCACCTCTGTTTCCAAAGTCATGGGCTCAGGAAGGTCTTCTTTGGCTAAGATAGAACCAAACACTTGACAGTGCTTTTTAGCTAATTCCTTTCCTCTAAGAAAAAATTGGGTGACCTCTTTTGATTGAGCAACTTGACTAAATCCAATCATAGTAGCTACACCTAATGCATTTCTTTGATAATTAGAATATAGATTAGTTATTTCAGGGCCAGATAACGGACGTTTATCTCCAAAAAAGCCTGTAAGAAAACTTTGTTTCTTGATAAAGTCTACTTCATCAGGTACTGGCAAATAAGGAGCTCTATTATATAGGCCTTTAGATAACAAAGTCTCTTTGATTGCCCTCATTATTTCGGTTAACTGTGAAATGCATTCATTAAAATAGCTATACACATCTGCCCTTACCACTAAAGTTAAATTCACGGCGTAACCCTGTAGAGCAATTTGGGCTGCTGAATGTAAATAGTGCAATACGTAAATATCTGAAAAAAGTTTAGGAGAAGAGAGATCTACATCCATATCTATTTTAAATCCATAAGGAACTGGATATTCTTCCTTTTGAAAAATATCTTCCAACGTTCTAATATTTCCTTTTGTAAAATCCAAAGATTTCTGAAGTAATGACTTCACTTCCTCATCTACTACTTTTTCTAAAAAGTGGTGAAATTTACAATTTATAGCCGTATCATTCATATATGCTCCCCAAATTGAAGTTATCTCTGTGGAAGTCAACTTTATATGCTTTTTATCCAAATATATTCACCTCTCATGAAAAGAATCTATTTTATTATTTGCTAAATATAGAGTTAAAATGCACTATAGAAAAAATTAGATGATATAGCTTTTGTTTTTCGCATAAAAAACTACACCTGCAATTGTTAGTTGTACCTAATAATTGCAGGTGTAGTTAATAAATATGTTTATTTTTATCCATATAACAGTACCTGACACCATAAAAAGTTCCAGGTACTTTTGCTCTTGGACATCCTCTCCATATTGAATATAAATGAGAGATTATTTAAGTTGTTCCCGTCTGACCAATTTGCATTTTTATTTATTTTAATAGTATATGTTTGATTATCTGTTGTTTCAAAGGATTCGGCTAATTTCGGAGTGAATTTCAAGGATTCTGGCATGTCCAGAAGTGAGTCGAACATAAATCCTTCTATGTACTGTGAGGCCACATCTGATGAATTAATTGGGTTAAATGCGATTGGTGGATTTACCATTCCTATAAATAAATTTTTTTCTCGAAAGTATCGGCATTGCTATTTGTTGTGCTGTTGCTGCAGGCAGCCAGTAATAGTGATATAGAAAGCATGATCATTAAAATGCTCCTATTATTAAACAACATGTTGTTCCCCTCCAAAATATTAAGTGTATTACATCATTTAACAATATAAATCAAATAGGATCATGGAGTGATATGACAAGTCTTTTCCATTAACCTGTCATAACATAAATATGATGTTTTTAATCAAAAGCACAGTTTTACAAGTGATTGTAATCAAAACTTTACTTTACTTTACTGAATTAAATGGCTCTATTATTTCCAAAGCATTTTCCACAAGATAATAATGAATAATTGCAAGCATTGCTTTGCCTGCATTTAGCATTACCTTTTCATCAAAGTCAAATTTAGGATGATGATGAGGATATACAGCACCTAAAGCTTCATTTCCTGCTCCAGTAAAGAAAAGCATCCCCGGCTTCTCCTCCAGATAATGAGCAAAATCCTCACTGACTAACAGCGCCGGCACTTCTTCTAGTTTCACTTCTGATAGTGAAGCTTTGATTGTATTTGCAAATATCTCTGTTTCATGCGGATGATTATATACTCCTGCTACTCCATGAAAATAGTTAAATTCATAATCTGCCTTTGAACTTAAACAGATCCCTTTAATCGCATCATGCATTGCTTCCTCTACTAATTGCTGTACTTCTTTTTCGTACGTTCTAACTGTTCCTTTTAATATGGCGGAATCAGCTATTACATTGCTCGCTTCTCCAGCATGAATCGAACCTATTGTTATAACAGCTGTTTTCTGAGGATGAACTCTTCGACTTACTATGTACTGAAGCTGATTAATCAGCTGACCGGCAACAGCAATGGAATCAATCGTATCATGTGGAGAAGATCCATGACCGCCTTTTCCATTAATTTTAATCTCGAATCCATCTCCTGCCGCTGTTGTATATCCTTTCGTATAGGAAATAGTTCCTGTTGGGATTAAACTCCACAAATGATTGGCGAATACCGCATCTATACCTTCTAAACAATTGTCTGCAATCATTTTTCTTGCGCCTCCCCCGCCTTCCTCCGCATGTTGGAAAAGAAGAACGACATTCCCTGCTAATTGATCTCTGTTTTCCTGCAATACCTTTCCCACTGCTAATAGGGTTGCAGTATGCCCATCATGCCCGCATGCATGCATCACTCCGTCTACTTTCGATTTATATGGAACATCTTTTTCATCTTGAATAGGCAATGCATCAAAATCTGCTCTTAATGCAATGGTTTTTCCAGGAAGGGCTCCCTTTATGAATCCGACAATTCCCATACCACCAACATTTGTTTTCTTTTCAATCCCATATTCCGATAATATGGATGCAATCATCTTTGCTGTCTTATATTCTTGATTTGATAATTCTGGATATTGGTGCATATATCTGCGCCATTCTACCATTTTGTCATACATTTTCTCTAACTGTAGATTCCAATTGCCTAGCATATACCTTCCTCCTCTGTGAATATCAAAAAAATAACGCTTGGAAATATTCATTATTTTCTGAATATTAAATTTAAAGTTAGTATACCGCGAAAAAATTTAGAATACAAATTTATTTTACGAAAATCGAAATATTTTTCTTGCTTGCTAGACTATCCTAAATTGCTCCTTCGTATTTATTAAAAGCTCAACGATTAACTATTTTTGGTATTAATGGATAAATGTTATGTATTCTTTAAAAAAAGAGATATTTCCAGCAAAAAAACATGATATTTTATCTATTTATTTTCTATTCATTTGATACAATAGAACTACTGTTTAAAAGAGAAGGATCAATCTAATTGCTCCTAAAAATAAAGGTAATTTACACCAGTTCACTTTATATCAGAAAGGGTAGTAATTAGTGATTAAGGAAATCCATTTGGGATACAGTAAAGAATAGAAGAAAGGAGAAGTTTTTTTATCCGCTTTAGCAAAATTACGGTTATATTCAAGTATTAAAAGCATTTTCCAAAGAAAATCTCCAGAGAATCTACCTATCTATGCAATTATCTTATTTAGTCATGAAGCTTCATGGAAACGGCCTAAATATTATACCGCTTCTCTCCACTATTAATGAACTTGATTCTCAAATATCCATAAATCTTTTAACCTGAATATATAAGCAAATTAAATAGTTTTATCGTTACACGAGAAAGGATCGAACAACATGAAAAACACAAATAGAAAAAGAACAATTCGAAAAAAATCTATACGCACTAAATTAATCGGAGTAATCGGCTTAGCCCTATTGGTTTCTATAATAGGCTCCTCCTCTTTATACTATGCTTATTCAAATACTACGCTGAAAAGTGTATATGAAGAACAAAATGCAGCATCTGCAGATAGTTCAGCTAAAAGCATTCAAATCTTTTTAAGCAAACATGAAAAATCAGTAGAAGAACTATCCTTAAATATTGCAACTGTGTATGATGGTCGCGCAGAAAACGAAACGATTCATGAATTTTTAGAGAATACAAAGGCTCATGATAATTCATTAGTGGCTACCTATTTTATCGATGCAAAATCAGGCAGAATGGATATTGCTCCATGGGTTGATTTTGGAAATGCATTAGATACAAGAGCGTTTAAGGAAACAAAAGAAGCAGATAAAACCCATTGGATGGAAGTATATAAAGATAATGTAACGGGCGCTATGATGACTTCTGTTATCACACCTGTTAAAAAGAACGGTCAGCTTATTGGTGTATTAGGATACGATGTTTCATTGGATGCGATCGGTGATTTAAGAGCACAGTTACAAGAAGGAAGAGAGAATAAATTGATGGTTTTAGATAATGAAGGAGTTATTGTATCCTCTTTCTTAAAAGCAGATGGAAAAAACCTTTCTATTCAGCATAGTGGAAAAATCGCCGACGTAGAAGATTACGTAAAAGATCAAGAATCCTTCCAAAAAGAATTTAATTGGGTAGATACTCTATACACTAAAGATACAATTGATACTACTGCTTCTTTCGAGGGAACTTCTTATCAAGTAAACTCTTCAACGATTAAAGAAACCGGTTGGAAGGTTGTTTCCGTTACTGCTGATAGTGTTATTTCTAGCAAATTAAAAGGAATAAAATGGATTGGGATTACTGTTGGAGTTGGTGGGTTCATTCTCGCTGCTATTATTGCCTATCTTATTTCAAAAATGATTCTTAATTATTTACGAAAGTTTAATGAAGTAACCGAAAAGGCATCCTATGGAGATTTAACTGTATCTTTAAACATTAAGAGCAATGATGAAATTGGTGAATTTGCAACTAATTACAATAAGATGTTAGAAAACATTAGAAATATGACAAAGAAAATTCAAACAGATTTTTCGAAAGTAGATGAAACTTCACAAAGTTTGTATGAGATTGCTTCACAAAATAGTTCGTCCATTGCTGAAGTTACAAGCTCCATAGAAGAAATTGCTACTGCTAATAATCAACAATCTTTAGAAGTAGAGAAAGGCTCCATGGCCATTCAAGATTTAAACAAAAGCATTAATGAATTAGTTGAACAGTCAAGAAGTATAGAGTTTTCCCTTCAAGATGCGAATCAAGGGGTAGAATCTGGAAGAAAAGACGTAACCAATCTTGAAGATTCCTATCGTAACTTAGAAGGTTCCTTATCAAAAGTCGCTCTGATTGTGAATGATTTAAGTGATAAGTCGAAAAATATTTCACAGGTAACAGAGGTCATTAAGCAAATTTCGGAACAAACCAACTTACTATCTTTAAATGCAAGCATAGAGGCCGCCCGCGCAGGGGAGCATGGTCGTGGTTTTGCAGTCGTAGCTAATGAAGTAAGAAATTTAGCAGAACAGTCCAAGTCATCTGCAGAAAACATTCAAAACATCATTTATTCCGTTATTCAAGATACTACCCAAGCAGTTACGATGATGAAGGAAACAAATTTGATTAGTGAACAGCAAAAAGAAGCAGTAAATAATGTAAGTGATTCGATTAATCAGATCACTAATTCGTTAGAAAAAATTGTTAAAGATATTCAGGTATCAAATCAAGCTATCCATGGAATTGATGTACAAAAAGATGTCGTTGGTAGCATGATTGATGAAATCTCAGCCTCTTCTGAAGAAACAACCGCATCAACGGAAGTCATTTTATCTTCCATGGAAGAGCAATCTGCTTCCACTGAAGAAGTAAAACAAAATGTAAAGTCATTAACAGAGTTAGTTAAAACAACTGAATCAGAAATAAGCAAGTTTAAAACGAATAAATAACTAGGAAAAAAGTAGCTGTCGAGAAATCTCGACAGCTTTTACTTTTTTTAAGTGGTTAGCACTTTTTCTATTTTTGCCGAGCAGTATATTCCTAGATAATCCCCTGCTCAATCATTGCATCTGCTACTTTGATAAATCCAGCAATATTAGCGCCTGCAACTAGATTTCCTTTAGTTGCATATTCCTTTGATGCTTTGATACTTTTGCTATAAATATTTTTCATGATATCTTGTAATTTCTTATCTACCTCATCTTGAGTCCAAGCAATTCTAGCACTATTTTGTGCCATTTCTAACGCGGAGACTGCCACTCCTCCTGCATTTGCCGCTTTGGCAGGTGCAAATAACACATTATGATGGATAAAAGTATCAACTGCTTCTAAAGTAGAAGGCATATTTGCGCCTTCCCCTACTGCTCTTACCCCATTGGAGATTAACTTTTCTGCTGATTCTTTGTCCAGCTCATTTTGTGTGGCACATGGCAATGCAATATCGCAAGGAATTTCCCAAATGCCAGTATATCCTTCCTTGTAAATCGCTTCTGGATGCTTATTCACGTATTCAGAGATTCTCTTGTTTTCCACTTCTTTTAATTGTTTCACTGTATCTAGATTAATTCCATTTGGATCATACACATAGCCACTCGAATCGCTGCAAGCTAAAACTTTTGCGCCTAACTGCATCGCCTTCTCCATGGCATAAATAGACACATTTCCTGATCCAGACACAACAACAGTACTCTCTTTAAAGCTTAGCCCCTGACTTTTAAGCATTTCTTCAACAAAATACACTAAGCCGTATCCAGTTGCTTCTTTACGGCCTATGCTTCCACCATATCCGATGCCTTTTCCAGTTAATACGCCTGCTTCATATGCTCCTTTTAATCTTTTATATTGTCCAAACATGTAGCCAATTTCTCTTGCACCTACTCCAATATCTCCAGCTGGCACATCGATATCTGGTCCAATATACTTGCTAAGTTCTGTCATAAAGCTCTGACAAAAACGCATAATTTCTAAATCCGACTTACCCTTAGGATCAAAATCGGACCCACCTTTTCCTCCACCTATTGGCTGACCAGTTAATGAGTTTTTAAAAATTTGCTCAAACCCAAGAAACTTAATAATACTTGCATTAACAGAAGAATGAAATCTTAATCCTCCCTTATAAGGTCCAATCGCATTATTAAATTGGACACGATAGCCACGGTTTACTTTTATATTCCCTTTATCATCTATCCAAGGTACTTTAAAGCTAACCAGTCGATCTGGTTCAAGCATTCTTTCTAATACGGCATGCTTCATATATTTTGGATTTTTTTCAAGTACAGGAACTAAAGAATCGAGGACTTCTTTAACCGCCTGCTGGAACTCCTTTTCGTGAGGATTACGCTCTTGAACTTTACTAAATAAATGGTTCATGTATTCCTTCACGGTTTGTGTTTGTACTTCTTCTGATTTCTCCAGCACTTTCATCCTTTTCAGCCCCTATATCGTTTTAATGTTAGAATATTCTCTTTTCTAAAAGTTGTTTTTATTTTATAATTTTATAATTAATAGTTACAATACTAATTTCGGATTGAATTCATGCGTCAAACGCATGAATGGAAAAGAGTGAAGAAATGGAAATAAGACAAATACAGTATTTTTTAGAAGCTGCCAAAAGAGAGCATATTACAGAAGCTGCTGATGCATTGCATGTGGCACAATCTTCTGTAAGTCGCCAGATTTTTAATTTAGAAGCTGAACTAGGCGTAGAACTTTTTATACGTGAAGGAAGAAGTGTGAAATTAACGCCTCTCGGAAAAGTTTTTTTTGAACGAATGAAACAAGTGTGGGGTATGATGGAGGATGCAAAGAGAGAAGTAGAGGAATCACTCGATCCTGAAAAAGGCACAGTGAGAATTGCCTTCCCTATTAGTATGGCGGCACATACATTGCCTTCTATCATTTATTCATTTCGCATCCGTTATCCAGAAGCTAAATTTCATATGAGCAATGCCCTGTATCACGATCTCATCGATGGAGTGATTAATGGGGAATTTAATTTGGCAATGATTGCACCAATGCCGAATCGAGAAAAAGAAAATAAGATTAAAGGTGCCACATTATTTACAGAAAATATCGTCGCACTTCTTCCTCTTCATCATCCATTAAGTAACCGCAAGAAAATCCAGTTAAGAGATCTAAAAGAGGATCCTTTCTGTGTCTTGCCTGAAGGGTTTGTCTTTCGGGATCAAGTAGTCAAAGCTTGTCACGATGCAGGTTTTTCCCCGCAGATTGCATTTGAGGGAAAAGATATCGATGCCCTTAAAGGATTAGTATCTGCAGGACTAGGCGTTGCCTTAATGCCTGAAATGACTTTGGTAGATAATACACCACGTTCTACCTGTGTCATCCCCCTTTCCGACAACAATCTAACTCGAACAGTTGGTGTCATCTATCCAACCCATCGGAAACTGCTGCCAACCGAATTATTATTTTATCAATTTCTGCTGGAAACATATGAAAGGTTAAATGAGTTTAAGAAGTAAGCTAGCAAAAAAAGAGTGTCTGGCACCGTAAACACACAGTTGACTGGTGACTGACACTCTTTTCAAAGATTTAGTTGATAGAAAAATTGTGGTTTGTCCTTATATGAAAAAGAGCCATCCTCTAAGTTCACTATTCATTATTTTATTTTCCAATTGCAGCTCCATCGCTTCTTGGATCTACACCACCATATAAAAAACCTTGTTCATCTATCATAATAGCATTTGCATGTCCCATAATTCCGTCAAAAGCTTCTACTCGGTTTACAGTATGTCCGGCCATTTTAAGCTTTTCCAAAACTTTTGGCGAAACACGGTTTTCAATTTTTAACTCTTGGGTTCTTTCTCCCCATGTACGGCCCCATACAAACCTCGGCTCACTTATCGCTTTTTGCGGATCAAGTCCATAGTCAAGCATTCTCGTTATCATCAAAGTCTGTGTCTGTGGCTGACCTTCCCCACCTTGTGTACCGTACAACACATATGGTTTATTTTCTTTAAAAGCCATTGCTGGCATCAGTGTATGGAATGTCCGCTTATTTGGCTCCAATGTATTGACATGATAAGGATCAAGGGAGAAAAAAGACCCTCTATTTTGCATGGTAATGCCGGTATCTCCTGCAACGACACCAGAACCAAATTCAAAATACAAGCTTTGAATAAAGGAAACTGCATTCCCGTCCTTATCAACAACGGCAGCATGTGCTGTATCGCTTCCAACAGGGCGAGAACGATAATCTGTTGTATGTTTTAACGAGATGGAATCTGCCATCTCTTTCGCATACTTTTTGCTTAATAGATGCTCCAATGGAATCTCATGAAATGTTGGATCTGTTAGATGCTGATTGCGATCTTGAAAGCTTCGTTTTACCGCTTCTATAACTAGCTGATAATATTCATAGGATTCATAAGGAACGGATGATAAGTCGAAATTTTCCAATATATTTAAAATCATTAAGCCAACAAAGCCTTGTGAATTGGGTGGAGCTTGATACATTGTGTAAGAACGATATGTACTAGATAGCGGCTCACTCCATTCCCCTTTATGGGCGGCAAAGTCAGCTACGGTTAAATAACCGCCCTTTTTCTGCAAGCTAGAAACAATTCTGTTGGCCAGTTCTCCTATATAAAAATCATCTCTTCCATTAGCGCCTAATTGTTTTAACGTATCCGCTAAGTTCTTTTGTATAAACCGTGAAAATTTTTCTGGAACCTTCCCATCTGGGAGAAAAATAGCAGCTGTTTCTTCCATGTTTCTTAGAAACTCCTCATTTTTCACCGTGTTTTCATATTGATCATTAGACAGAGGAAAGCCTTTCTCTGCATATTCGATTGCAGGCTGTAAGACTTCTGCAAGTGCCATGCTTCCGTATTCCTTTAAGATAGCATCCCAGCTGTCCACCATTCCAGGAACAGTTAGAACACTTTCTATTCCACGAAAAGGAATGCTATCTTTTCCATTAAAAACTTCTCTTGTAACATCAGCTCCTGATCTACCGCTTCCATTATAAGCGCGCACTTTCCCTGTCTTTTCCTGGTAAGTCAACCAAAAGGAATCTCCACCAAGACCAGTCATATGCGGATAAACTACGGCTAAACAAGCACTTACAGCAACAGCAGCATCAAAGGCATTACCTCCCTTTTGTAAAATTCGCTCTCCTGCCTGTGATGCTAAATAATGTGGACTAACAACCATTGATTCAGTGCCTACTATTACTTTGTTCAACCTATTATTTCCTCCTTTAATCCGATATTAATCGCAGCTTTATTGTCTTCTTTCACTTTGTCGCTTGTAAATATAAACAATACGGCACCAATGATTAATAATCCTCCTGCAAGGTAAAAGCCAAATTCAAGACTTCCTGTTCTATCAGCAAAATACCCCGTAATATATGGTGCAAATATAGATGAAAGCATACCGCTAAAGTTAAAGAAGCCATAAACTCTGGAATACATAGACTTCGGCGTAATATCCGCCATATACGAAATTAAAACGGGATCTAGCGCTAATTTTCCAAGTAAACCATATAAACATAATCCTACAATTAGTAAAGAATAATTATCTGTATAGGGGATAGCAAATTGACAAATTGCTCCAGCCAATGCGAGCGAGATAATAAGCGGCTTTTTGCTTTTAATTCGATCCGACAAGAAGCCAAATAGAATCGCTCCTGGAATGGAAGCCCAAGGCACTAAAGAAGAAATAATCCCAGTTTGGGAAGCTTCGATATCTCTTGCTGTCTGTAAGTAATAGGGAAGCCATGTTAGCATACCGAAAAATCCATATAGTGAACAAAAGATTAAAATATAGACAAAAATATGATTTTTAGTAAAAATTTTCTTCATCTCTACTTTTTCATATTCAGATTCTATTTTCTTCTCCTTATGTGAATTATCTCGAACAAATATAGCGATTAAAATAGCAACCAAAACAGTAGGGATTGCAAAAATATAAAACGGGAACTGCCAGCCTTTATTTAATGTGTAGGTAAAATAGCTCGAAGACATAAATCCTAAAGAAATACCAAAAGCCATTCCACTATTAATAATGGCTGATACAAGTCCGCGATATTTCTTTGGTGTAATCGTGGAAGAGATGCCATATTGTGAACCATAATAAGTACCTTCACCTAAACCAGTAATTGCTCTCATAATTAAAAACATCGCAAACGTTGTAGAAGCACCACTTAAATATGTACCAACTCCAAAAACGATAAAGCCAATAACTAACACTTTTACTCGTCCAAATCTATCTGCCAAAAAACCAGTAGGAATTTGCATAAAAGCATATGCAGCAAAAAACACGGTAGCCATTAATCCTAATTCGGTTTGATTTAAATTCCATTCTTCTCCAATACTGCCCATTACAGGTGATAGAATATTACGATCTGCATACATAAATACCCAACCTAAAAAGAATAAAAAGATAACTAGTGCTGGATGTGTTTTTTTCATATTGTAATCTCCTTTTCTGAATGTTGAGACAATTGTAGCATGAGAGATAAAATAAAATAGGGTTCTTGTCAGAAAATCTAACATAGTTTTTTCGATAAGAAAACGAATTTAAATAAAATCTTTCAAAACGTTATTATAAGATAGCTTTTGATTACCTTCCGAAACCACTTTCAAAAAAAAGCGTCAGGCACCATAAAAAGACATTTGTCCATAACTAGTGCCTGACACTCTATTCTGAATGCCTTAATTGAAAATGTGTTCTGAAACACACAATTGATAATCTACTATCTTCCTTAGTTTCACCATTTAAAAGCACTTTTCCTTATTCAGGAAAAGTGCTTTTAAAAGAAGTATAATGTTTCAATTAATTTATTATCTTAATACCCTTACTCTTATTTCCTTAGTAAGCTCTGTTTGAGAATGCTTAACCAGTATATTTGTTACTCCCGGTTTTAATGCTTTAACTGAAATGCTCTTCTCATCAACTTCTGTCCTCTCAATTGTGTCTTGTTCTTCTAAGTCCCAAATAAACTGAGCATTAGCTTTGACCCAATCAGGCTTTAAATGAGCATCGATTGTTTGGCTTTCTCCCACTTTAAGCGTTATATATTCAGAACTTACCACAATGCGCTCGACTTCATTTTCTTTTGGTCGTTCCCTCCATGTTGAATATAAATGATAAAAGTCTAGCGACACAATCTTTACTTTTCCACCTTTTGTATACAACTGAATGCCCCCACTAGTAGGTTGAGAATAGATTAAATTGGTAAAGACATATTCTCCGTCATTAATAAACATTTCAATTGAAGACTCATCAACAAAACCTCTAATTGTTATTCGTTTTGTATTAGGGGTAAAAGTAGTTACATGGTTATTACCGAATTGGAATGCGTTTCCATTACGATCAAGTAATGTTTCTAGCCCAGCACGAGACCTGTCTAGGAATATTTTATTCTCATTAGTATTCACACCAATAACAGTGTCTTCACTATCTGATTGTCGAACTCTAATACCAAATTCTTCCACATCATTCCATTCTAGTACTGCTTCAAATTCATAATTAGTACCGGAAAAATCATTAATATTTTGCTCCCCTTCTACTTCTAATGAATCAATAGGAACGTGATTAACACGTAAACTTTCTAATTCATTAATTGGTTCTTGGAATAATTTAATACTTCCATCTTCAACAGTTTTCAATGAAAGTTGACGAGGAATAGACATAGATCCCATCCAGGGTTCAGTTGGAGATTGATAAGGATATCTCCAGTTCGCCATCCATCCTAACCATATTCTACGACCATCTTTTTTTGCTATGTCAGAAAATGATTGAGCAGCATAAAAATCTTGACCATAGTCTGTTGTCAATATTGTTTCCGGAGCATTATCATTAATAAACCGTGTTCCGTCAAATTCACCAATAAAATATTGAGCAGTAGAACCATTGGTTTCATCATTATCTCCAATACTAACATGCAACACCCATTTCTGATTATTCAAATCACCATCGACTGGCAATTCAAATAAATCAGGACATTCCCAAACAGCTACATGGGAGCCTTCTTTATCACCAAATTGACTTTGAAACTCCCAGTCAATCAAATTATCAGAGTTATAGAATGTCACACTTTGATTAGTAGATACAACCATTACCCATTTATTTGTACTTTCATGCCAAAATACTTTTGGATCACGAAAATCCTTTATTCCTGGGTTTGAAATAACTGGATTTCCTTTATACCTTTCCCATGTTCTCCCATTATCTTTGCTATAAGCAACACTTTGAGATTCTCCATCCTCTGTATTTGTATAAATGGCAACTAACCCTGCTTTCCCTCCAAAAAATCCTGTTGAATCATTCCAATCAACAACTGCACTACCGGATAGCGCTTGTCCTAAAGCATCATGTTCTAACGCAACAGGTAAATGCTCCCAGTGTAATAAATCCTTACTTACAGCATGTGCCCAATTACCATTTTTCTGATGGAACAAATGATACTCTCCTTCAAAATAGATAAGCCCATTAGGGTCTGCTAAATTTCCTGTAGGAGTTGAAAAATGATACTGGGGTCGATATAATTCCGTATAATAATCCGAAGTGGCTGCTTCCATCTTCTCTGGTCGTAATGCCTCCAAATTTTCCCCTTCCTTCTCTATTTGATTAATACTACAACCAGTTATTAAAAATATAGTAGATAATACAACTAGTAAGATTCTATTATATGTCAACCTGTTTAGCCCTCCTTTCCCTCCTTTTTACACCAGTTATTTTACTTCCACTTTTTTGATTGGCTAAGATAAATTCTTCTATTTGACTTAGAGTAGGCATGGAAGGTATTCCCCCTTTATTTTTTGCAACGTAAGCTCCCATTGCATTTCCAAAAGTTAAAATTTGCTTCAGGGTCTCTTCTTTTATTTCTAAGTTTAGTAACTTCCTCTTTAATAGTTCGTAGAGAGCTCCAGCAATAAAAGCATCCCCACATCCAGTTGTATCAATAGCTTTTACAGCTATTCCAGGAACAAATACTAAACCATCTTTTCCATATGCATAGCTCCCCTTTTCCCCCATCGTTACAAAAAGCAACTGTAGATTGTACATTTTATATAACTGTTTCGCACCAAGGGAAATTTCCCTTATACCAGTTATAAACTCTAATTCTTCTTCAGAAACCTTTACTATATCTGCAAATTGCATAACTGTTTCGATGTGCTTTTTTGCCTCAACTAAACTTTCCCATAAAAGAGGGCGCAGATTCGGATCAAATGAAATAATCTTATTATGTTCTTTAGCATAATTTAATGCTATTAACGTTGCTTCTCTCGATGGCTCGCTTGTCATGGATATGGAACCTACATGTAATATCCTAGCATTCGAAATGAGAGAAAAATCAATGTCGTTCTTTGACAGCATCATATCTGCTCCAGGTTGTCTATAAAAATCAAATGAGCGATCTCCCTGCTGATCAATATGAACAAATGCTAACGTAGTTTTTACATCTGAATAAGTAATTCCATTCGTTTGAACCCCTTTGTCCTGTAAAGTAGAAACAAGAAGTTCACCAAAGTAATCGCTACCTCTACATCCAATAAATTCTGTTTGCATCCCTAGACAAGATAATGCAACTAGAACATTGCCCGGAGCACCACCTGGATTTGCAACCAGAATTGGAAAGCCTAGTTCATTTGTTCCTTGCGGAGTAAAATCCATTAAAATTTCTCCTAATGCCACTACATCTATCATGTTTATTCACCTACTTAACTAACTTATTTTCAATTAATTTATGAAGAATCAAATACATTTACTTAAGCTATTTATGGATGTAGTTTATCCATTCATAAAATAGCCAGAGGATAGATTCATCCAATCCTCTGGCTATTACGCGCATATACATTAATTTTTAGAAGGAACGGAAACCATTCCATTTACTAGATTTACTTTCCCTTCTTCTGCGAACAAGGACATTCTTTTACAAGCTTTATCTGGGAATATTAAACTTGTTAATGCTTGTTCTCCACCATTTATAAATAATTCTAATGAAGATGAATCTATGATCATTCGTACATGAAGTTGTTTTGATTCTTTTAGGGGAATCCTTTGTACTTTAGAAAAATTAGCGGAAAAATCAACTACTCCAGATTTTTCACGATATAGATTTAATACATTCTCTTTTACATCAATAGTAATTGTCGTATACTGTGAATCTGCATGTTCTATTGTTAAACCATACCTAATTGCGTTAATGTTCTCTAATGTTAAGATTATCTCTGCGTAATCATCATCCACTTCAAAAATAGTTTGCTTCTTTTGAGTAATAATAGTTTCTTTTCTTTCTTCTTTTATATCAAAATAGTTATCTAATTCTCTTACTACATTTTGCACAAGATAAAAATCTCCATTCCTTTCACAAAGTTCAAGTTCTCTAGGTAGAGTCATCTGGCTTCTCCACCCTTCTGTCGGAACTTGATTGGCATAACGCCAATTACTCATCCAACCAAGATATATTCTTCTGCCATCTTCCATAGGAATATCAGAAAAGCTTACTCCAGCATAGTTGTCTTTTCCATAGTCGAGCCATTTTATATCTTCATGTTCAGGTTTGAATTTTTTTCCATCAAATGAACCAACAAAATATTGAGTGCGTGAGCCTTCATCATAATTAGGATTATCTCCAATACTGACAATAAGCACCCACTTCTTATTACTTGAATTTTCAATTGATAATTCAAATAAGTCAGGACATTCCCATACGCCATCATGAGAACCACAATTGTCTCCAAATTCACTTTCAAACTTCCATTCTTTTAAATTAGGAGAGGAGTAAATAGAGATTGTTTGTCCAGTAGCCAAAACCATCATCCATTTATTCGTTTCTTTATGCCAGAAAACCTTTGGATCCCTAAAATCAGGTTTTAACGGGTGAGCAAGTACAGGATTACCTTCATATTTATTCCATGTTCTTCCTTTATCTAAACTATATGCTAAACTTTGTGTCTGAACAGCTTGCTTGCCGTTATCCCCTTCTAAATGATGGGTAAAAATAGCTACCAAACCAGGTTCTTCTTCAAAAAAGCCAGTTGTATTATTCCAATCCACCACTGCACTACCAGAGAAAATTGTGCCATTATCATCTGGATATAAAGCAATATTTAATTCATCCCACTCAATTAAATTCTTACTGACTGCATGCCCCCAATGCATGGGACCCCAAGTAGCACTATTCGGATTATGTTGATAAAATAAATGATATTCCTCTTTAAAAAAGACTAAGCCATTTGGATCATTCATCCAATTTTTTCTAGGAGAAAAATGTAAGGCTGGTCTATACTTTTCGAGTTTAGTAATCTTCAATTTAATGCCTCCAATTAATTTACTGTTCTATCATAGCCATCTTGCTTAATTTGTAGCCATGTGCTTAAGCCCAGTCTCTCTAGCTCTTTTAAGTAATCTTCCCATTCTGCGTCAATGTTACCATTTGCTATCCATTCAGCTCGTTTTCTATTAACAAAAGCGAATAAATCTGTTTCAATTTTTGCCTTTTCATCAGCATCTTCCAATGAGAAAAATACTGGCGGGTAAAAGTTCTCTGCTTTAATATGTGGAACTATTGTCTCTTCTAAAATATTTAATCTCCAAGCAGCATCATCAGGTTTTGTTGTATATACATCGTAATATTCATCTAGAATAGCTAACGGTCCTGCAACACTCGTTTTTTCTCTTAGCTCAACTGGTGCTGTACCTTCTAAAGCAAGATGCTTTAACATACCAGCATCCTCATCAAATTCGAAAATATTTTGCTGTTTAGTATCACCATAAGTTCCCCAGTTATTTTGAACAGATTGAAGTGGATCATAAAGTTGGTCAATCCATTTTGCTGTTAACTCTAAATTCTTATTCGCACTTGTGATAACCATTCTTCCTCTGTCTAGGCCGAAACCATTTGTTTGCGCCACATTAACTTCGCCAGAAGGTCCAGCTAAAGGAGGCATAACATCGTAAGTATCATTCATACCAGTAATATTTCCTTTATCCCATGTAAAGTAAAGACCGTATTTAGAATCTTTTCCTTTAGCTACGTATTTATTCCAATCCTGTTCATATGCTTCTACATCAATTAAGCCTAATTCATTTAGCTCATTAAAGAATTTCAGCGCTTCTTTATAACCCTCTTCTGCAGCTGTAAAAATAACTTCTCCATCATTGGACACTACCGTATGATCCCAGTTATCACCCAAACCAAATGAAGCAAATAGAAAGGCTAGATCTTCTCCTCCTTGATTAATAATAAAGGACAGTGGTATTTCATCCGCTTCCCCATTGCCATTAGGATCTTGTGTTTTGAAAGCAAGCAGTACCTCTTTCAGTTCCTCTGTAGTTGTAGGCATTTTCAACCCTAGATTATTTAGCCACTCCACATTTATCCAAGGTAAACAATCAACTACCTGTATACGACTTTTTCCACTTCCAAGCTCTTCAATCCAAGGAAAACTATAAATATGGCCATCAGGCGCTGTAATCATAGACTTATATTCGGGTGCCTGTTCTAAAACCTTCTTGAAATTAGGCATGTATTGGTCTATTAAATCCTCAACTGGCACAATGGTTCCATCCTTTGCATATTTCAATAAATCATAATCGCTAAAAGCAGCATCCAATATAGCGTCTGGCAACTCTCCACTTGCTAATGCTAAATTTCGTTTTTCAACAAATTGATCTTTTGTATAGTTTTTCCAATTAATATGAACCCCTGTCTGCTCTTCTAGTCTTTGATAGATTAGCTTTTCATTTGGATCTGTTGGAGCTAGAGCAGAGCTTTGTGTCATAAAACGAAGTGTAGCTTTTTCTTCCAAAGGAAAAGTAACATCTGTTAGTTTTAAATCCTCCGTAGAAGAACTCTTGCTAGCCTTTTCGCCACTACAGCCTGTCAGAACAAGTCCTACAACAAGAAAAGATGATAGAAGCTTATTGATTTTCCCCATAAATGAACCCTCCATATGCTTTGTTTTAAATTATTTTAGAGATCCTACCATAACACCTTTTTCAAAGTATTTTTGGAAGAATGGATACATAATTAGAAGCGGTAAACTTGAAATTACAATGGAAGCATACTTAATTTTTTCAGCTAATTTACTTAGTTCAGCCATTGCTAATTGATCACTAATCATCCCAGGCTGAACTTGGTTTTGAATCAAGATGGATCTTAAAACCAATTGCAATGGATGTAATTCTTGATTTTCTAGGTATATCATTGCATCAAAGTAGGAATTCCATTGTCCAACAAAGGCATATAGAGCAATTACAAAAATGATAGGTTTAGACAATGGTAAAACGATTTTCAAAAAAATCTTCAATTCAGAAGCACCATCTATTTTGGCTGCCTCAAATAGCTCTTTTGGTAATCCTTTAAAAAAGGTTCTTGCTAATATAATATTCCAAACACTAATCGCTCCTGGCAAAATAATAGACCAGATAGTATTAAGCATTCCTAAATCTTTTACTACTAAATAGGTTGGAATTAATCCACCATTAAAAAACATTGTAATTAGAAAAAATATCATGATTACATTCTTTCCTCTAAATCCGTCTAGAGAGAGCGGATATGCGGCAAATATCGTAATAATAACCGTCACTACTGTAAATCCTGCTGAATAAATGACTGAGTTGATAAAACCTTTTATCATTAATTCATCTTGAAAAATTCGTATATAACCTTCCACACTCCAATCAGATGGATTTAAGGATAACCCTTTACTAAGCAGAGCATTTGGGTCTAAAAAGGAAGCCAATAGAATATAGAGTAATGGTAATAACACTATCAAAATAAGGAATACTAAAATGATTTTGTTACTAAAAAGAAGCATTTTATCTGTTTTCGAATGATTTTTCATTGGTCATTCCCCCTTTCTAATATAAACCTTCGCCTTCATTTAACTTTTTCACTACAAAATTCACGAATACAAGTAAAATCACATTGATAACAGAGTTAAATAATCCTACCGCAGTTGAGTATGCATAATCCCCCGCCTGTAACCCAACCTTATACACATAAGTTGGTAATATCTCTGAAGCTGGTAGATTCATTGAAGTTTGCATTAAATAAGCCTTCTCAAATCCTATTGCCATGATTCCGCCTGCTCCAAGAATAAATAACACCGCCATGATAGGTTTAAGAGTAGGAAGATCTATATGTCTTATTCTTTGTAAAAGCGTTGCCCCATCAATTGTTGCTGCATCATGCAATTGGGGATCGACATTTGCAAGTGCTGCCACATAAATAATGGACGACCATCCTGCCGCTTGCCATATTCCAGATAAAATATAAATGGATCTAAAATATTCTGGCTCTGTCATAAATGAAACTGGTTTATCGCTAATTATGGACAAAAGTGAATTTATTGGTCCAGTCGGTGACATAAAAATAAATAGCATTCCAGTAATGACAACGACGGATATAAAGTTTGGTGCATACAATATTAATTGGATATTTTTCTTGATTGCCGCTCTCCTTACTTGATTGAGACTAAGCGCTAGAATAATTGGTACAGGAAAGCCAATTATCAATCCATAAAAACTTAATTTAAGCGTATTCATAAAAATGTCTGCGAAATTAGGAGAAGTTAAGAAATCTTTGAAATGCTCTAGTCCTAACCAGTCACTTCCCATAATTCCCTTCATTGGGCTAAAATCTTTAAAAGCAATTACCGCCCCATACATCGGGATATATTTAAAAATAATAGTTAATATAATTGCAGGTGCTAAAAATAAATACAGTGCATAATTGCTTCTAAAGTATTGAAAAAAATTCTCTTTTTTTCCAATTGGAAAAATTACTCCCTTTTTTGTTTTAAAAGTCCTCTTATTAGTTGTTTTCTTTTCAGGTACTGAAATTGACATATTATATCGCCCCCTTTTAGAGAAAATTTTAATTAACTATTGATGTCAACCGCTTGACACAATCTTAATTCCCCCTCTTGAATTATGTATATCAACCGCTTTCATATTATTTTATGCTAACCGCTTGATACATTAATTTTAACCGCTTTCATTTATTGTGTCAACCGCTTGACTTATACAATCTTAAAAAAATACAATCTATTTTTTTAAGATTATATTTTAGCGAGGTGAGGATCTAAGTTAATTGTGCATAGTTTAACTTTTTATTTACACGCAAGATTGAGATACCTCACTCTATTAATTAGATTCCGCTGTTCCATTTTCCAATAATTGAACAGGTAAAATGATTTCCATTCTTTCATCCGCATTTACTTCATTAATAATATCCATTAGTCTTAATACCGCGGTTTGTGCTATTTCCTCAATCGGTTGTTTAATTGTGGTTAACTGTGGTAATAATCTCATCACATTTTGTGTACCATCATATCCTACAACTTTTAATTGACTTGGAACCAGAATCCCAAGTTCATTCGCTACTTTTAAACAGGTAGATGCTATTAAATCATCACTAGCAAAAATCCCATCGGTTTCAGGATGTTCCACAAAAATTTGCTTAATTGTTTCTGCAGTTGCTTCCTCATTAAATAGATTAGTAAGTTCATATGTAATGGGATTATCAACTTGGTCTTCATAGGCTTTTCTTCTATTTTGTGTTGGAGTTTCTAACTCAATTGGTCCATTTATATGAATGATTGATTTACAGCCCTGATCAAGTAAATGTTGTACTGCTAGTCTTCCGCCTTCATAGTTATCAGAGCCAATTACAGGAATGGTTGGTGATAAATAATGGTCAATTGCAACAATGGGAAGTTTGGTATTCTTATAAATTTCAATTCCCCTATTATAAGAACAAACAATTATTCCATCAACTTGATGCCTAATAAGCATCTCTGCATATGAATTTTCTTTTGCAACTTGCCCCAAGCTATTACAGAGAATTACCTTAAAATCATAGTTTGAGCATATATTCTCTATATATAATGCCAGTTCACTAAAAAAGGGATTATTAATTGTCGGTAAAATGAGTCCAATAAAATTAGTCCTTTTTTTAAAAAGAGAACGAGCAATATCATTTGGATAGTAATTTAAATCTTTTATTGCCTGTTCAACTTTTCCTCTTGTTTTTTCGCTTATATATCCCCTATTATTTAGTACGCGTGAAACTGTTGTTGGGGAAACACCCGCTAATTGTGCTACATCTTCTAATTTTACTTTCATCATAACCACCCGAAAATTATATATTATTTAACCGTAAAACATCATATGTTAACCGTTTTCATACATATTAACATAATCTTGTATATTTTGCATCTTTACTTCTTTCCATAAATTTTTTTATTTTTTCAAAACTAAAGAGGTGACAGCTAAATTAAATAAGCTGGATTTTCTTAGTACTAGTATAGACGAATGTTACCAAATAACTTTTTCAAAATAAAGATGTTTAACAACCTTAACAGATAGACGACAAAATTATCGTTTTACCCTCTCCTCCATCTCCCTAATACATGCATAACAATACCCCAACTCTTTCTCAAATTTATACCACTTTTCACATTTCAAGCATTTCTTATGTAAGATTTCATTGATCAATAAATCATACCCATAGTACGTCATTACTTTTTCAATTCTCATTGCATCTTCCCCTTTCCTTTCTTCACCCTTTGCTAAATTATGCCGCCTCTTGGAAAAGGTGATAGCAAAAAAAGGATTTGTAATAGAAAAGAAGGGCATTTACCATTACATAAAAAGAACTGCATCTCCTATATTTCTGAGTGCAGTTCTTTCCCTTATCAATGTTGCTTATTAGGCAATTTTTCTTCCGGATGTCCTTTACCATGCTTTTTGTTTTTTTCTTGCTTCTTTTGATCGTCTTTTAATTTTTGAACAAATTGGTTAGTATCTTCCATTGTAATCCCTCCCTCTATAAATGTTGATTTATCAACGGTTTGACCCGTTGGTGGGGTGTCAA
>NZ_DALZDK010000051.1:0-25423 GCF_031978665.1 Niallia sp.
CCTTTACTAGAGAGATGTGGCCATCCTCCATTTAAGCTAGGAACATTTCGCACAACTAAAGCCCCCGTAACTTTAAGAAACCACAACTATTAATAAACAAATTTGTACATTAGAATGTCGTCCACATATTTATTTTCATCTATCTTAAATTGTTTAACTTTACGACCTTCTTCAATGAATCCCATACTTTTGTATAATGATATAGCTGTATGATTTGTTGAAAATACTCCTAAACTTACCTTTTCAATAAGTGGGTGGTTTTCCGCCCAATCCAACATTGCCTTAAGAAGGTTTTTTCCAATTCCCATACCTCTATAATTTTCACTTATAGATATTGAAATAGTGCCAGTGTGAGACAGTCTTTTTAAGTTATGGGAACGGAACTCAATTGAACCTACAACCACATCATTTATCTCTGCAACTATTAAAGTTTCTTTTTCATTATTTAATATCTGTTGTATTTGATCTTTTTGTTGTATTATAGATTCTTTGTCTAACTCTTCAGATACTCTGATGAAATAATCTCCTTCATAAATAATGGAATTTGATATTTCTATAAGTGCTTCAGCATCTTTTAAGTCTGCTGTTCGAATAGTACAATTTTGATTGCTTATTATGTCTGACATTAAAATACCTCCTGTCTCTATTCAATAAGAATCCAAAAACACATAGCTATATCCTTTTTCAAGTAATCTGCTCCGTTGAATAACTGAATTTTCGTAATCTATTACTATATTTTACCATACAGTTATATAAAATCATGGAAGTTTTTCGAACGAGATGAAAAAGACATACCAAATGATAAGTAAAATAGTACCCTTTTTCATACGATGACAATATCTATTGTCAAAATGCAATTTTGGGTGCTATTTTCTATAATGTTATGGGTTTACTTTATTATAATACGTTGATATATCAACAAAAAAGAGTCTACTAATTGCTATGATAAAGGTATGCGAATTCATATGCTATTTGCAGAACTTCTCCATGAAAACGGAACTTCTTAGCCATATACATAGGCTTCTTTTTTATGCGTTCAAATATGAAAGCGTTTTATTTTAAGTTAAAAAAGTATAAAAATAGTAAATTATTTGAAAAGACCAGATGGAAAGCGGATGCTATATTAGTTTTAGATAAATTAAAACCTACTAACAAATGTGGAAAGGGGGAAGTTTGTTTGTTTAAAAAAACGCTTACATTAATAAGTGTACTAGTATTAGTACTTATTACAGCTGCTTGTGGGGGCAATAAAACGAGTGGAGAAACAAAAGGGTTTATTGGTATTTCCATGCCGACAAAATCATCTGAGAGATGGGTAAATGATGGAGAAAATATGAAAAATCTATTTGAAGACCTTGGCTTTAGTACTGATTTACAATATGCAGAGGATGTTATTGAAAACCAAACGGCACAGATTGAAAATATGATAACCAAAGGTGTGGATATTCTAGTAATTGCACCAATCGATGATCAATCTGGATTAACTGGAGTGTTGGAAAGAGCACATAAAAATGGTATAAAAATTATTTCATATGACCGCTTAATCCAACACAGTGAATATGTAGATTATTATGCGACATTTGACAATTTTAAAGTAGGAGAATTACAAGGGCAGTATATTGAAGAAAAGCTGGGATTAAAAGATTCTGAGGGTCCATTTAATATTGAGATTTTCGCAGGATCTCCAGATGATAACAATGCTTACTTTTTCTTCGATGGAGCGATGTCCATACTTCAGCCATATATAGATTCTGGAAAATTAGTAGTAAAAAGCAAGCAAACAAAATTTAGTCAAGGGGCAACACTTCGGTGGGATGGTGCATTAGCACAATCAAGAATGGACAATTTACTAAGTGCTCATTATTCCTCTGAGCGAATTGATGCAGTATTATCCCCTTATGATGGCATTAGTATTGGTGTAATCTCCTCATTAAGAGGCGTGGGATATGGTAGTAAGGATAAGCCAATGCCGATTATAACGGGGCAAGATGCGGAGCTTGCTTCCATTAAAGCGATAATTAATGGAAGACAAACACAAACAATTTTTAAAGATACAAGAGAATTAGCAAAAAAAGCGGTGGAAATGGCGAGAGCTTTACTTAATGGAGAAGAAGCAGAAGTAAATGATGTGGAAACCTATAATAACGGAAAAAAAATCGTTCCGTCTTACCTTTTGAAACCGGTTTCTGTGGATATTGATAATTACAAAGAAGTGCTGATTGATACAAATTATTATACGAAAGAACAGTTAGGCCAATAATGGATGGAAATAAAATATTGGTGGTGAAGAAATATGACAAATATAATTCTTGAAATGCGAAATATAACGAAGGAATTCCCAGGGGTTAAAGCTTTAGAGGATGTTAATTTAAAGGTTAAGGAAGGAGAAATTCACGCTCTTTGTGGAGAAAATGGGGCCGGAAAGTCTACATTGATGAAAGTCTTAAGTGGTGTTTATCCTCATGGAGAATATACTGGTGACATTCTCTTTCATAATGAGGTTTGTACATTTAAAAATATTAAACAAAGTGAGGATCTTGGCATTGTTATTATTCATCAAGAGTTAGCATTAGTGCCAGAATTGACAATAGCGGAAAATCTTTTTTTAGGAAATGAAATTGTTAACAAAGGTGTGATTGATTGGAATGAAACGATTATTCGCACAAAGGCTTTGCTTCAAAAGGTTGGGTTAAGTGAATCACCGAATTCAAAGGTAAGTGATATCGGAGTAGGAAAGCAACAATTAGTTGAAATTGCAAAAGCTTTGTCAAAGGATGTTAAGCTACTTATTTTAGATGAACCAACAGCTTCATTAAATGAGGATGATAGCGAAAACTTACTAAACTTATTATTAGAATTTAAAAAACAGGGGATGTCTGCGATCATTATATCCCATAAATTAAACGAAATTGAAAAGGTTGCAGATTCTATAACCATTTTAAGGGATGGAAAAACGATTGAGACCTTGGATGTACAGCATGATCAAGTAGATGAAAATCGTATTATTAAAGGCATGGTTGGAAGAGATTTAACCAATCGTTATCCGGAACGCATTCCAAAAATTGGTGAAATTGTATTAGAAGTAAAAGATTGGAATGTGTATCACCCAAAACATATGGAAAGGAAAGTGCTTGATAATATCCATTTCACTATCCGGAAAGGTGAAATAGTAGGAATCGCGGGGCTTATGGGGGCAGGTCGCACGGAATTAGCGATGAGCTTATTTGGCAAGGCTTACGGAAAGAATATCTCAGGAAAAATTATCAAGAATGGGAAAGAAGTACAATTCAAAGATGTGGCAACGGCTATCAATAATGGGTTAGCCTATGTTTCGGAAGACAGAAAGGGTAATGGATTAATTTTAATGGAGGATATTAAGCAAAATATTACGCTTGCAACGCTTGATCGTATTTCTAAACATTCTGTGTTAGATAAAAATCAAGAAATAAAGGTAGCAGAAGAATATCGGCAAAAATTTAGAATAAAAACGCCAAGTATCTTCCAGAAAGCCGGAAATCTAAGTGGTGGAAATCAGCAAAAAATCGTTTTGAGTAAATGGGTATTCTCCGAACCAGATATCCTAATCTTAGATGAACCTACTAGAGGAATAGATGTTGGTTCTAAATATGAAATTTATACAATTATTAATGATCTTGTAAATGAAGGAAAAAGTATTCTTATGATTTCGTCTGAATTGCCAGAGCTATTAGGAATGTGTGACCGTATTTATGTAATGAATGAAGGACGAATAACAGGAGAAGTTCTTAGAGAAGAAGCAAATCAAGAGAAATTAATGAAATATATGACCAAAAGTAAAGTAAGGGGGTAAGCGAACAATGCAACCACAAATTAAAACAAATCCAACGGGTTCACAAAAAAATAATTCCATTAAATCACTTTTTCAGGTTAATTTCCGTCAATATAGTATGATTATCGCCTTGGTATTTATCATGGTATTATTTCAAATTATTACCGATGGTTTATTATTAAAACCCTTAAATATTACAAACTTAATCTTACAAAATAGCTATATATTAGTTTTAGCGGTTGGAATGCTACTTGTTATTGTAACTGGACATATTGATTTATCGGTAGGATCGATTGCAGCATTTGTTGGTGCAATCTCAGCCATTATGATGGTAAATTATGAAATGTCACCATTTCTTGCAATCGTTATTTCATTAGTACTCGGAGCAGTTATTGGTGCATGGCAAGGTTTTTGGATCGCATATGTTCGGATCCCGGCCTTTATCGTAACATTAGCCGGGATGCTCTTGTTTAGGGGATTAACAATGATTGTTTTAGAAGGGAAATCGATTGCTCCTTTTCCTGAATCCTTTCAAAAAATCAGTTCAGGATTTATTCCAGATATAAGTGGTGGTTCTTTACATCTTTTAACCATTTTGATTGGTATTGCTCTATCTATCATCATCGTTTTCCTTCAATGGAAAAACAGACGGAATCAATTAAAACATCGTTTTGACATACAGCCATTTGGATTATTTGTATCAAAGTTAGTTGGAATGATTTTGATTCTGAATATCTTTACTTTTGTTCTAGCAACCTATGAAGGAATACCAAATATATTAATTGTATTAGGGATACTTATTGTTATCTATACATTTGTTACAAATAAAACAAAAGCAGGAAGACATATTTATGCAATCGGAGGAAATGAGAAGGCAGCTTTGCTTTCTGGAATTAAAACAAAAAAGATGACATTTATGGTGTTTGTTAACATGGGAGTACTTTCTGCTTTATCGGGTCTCTTATTCGCAGCACGTTTGAATGCAGCCACTCCAAAAGCGGGTAATTTATTTGAACTAGATGCCATTGCAGCCTGTTTCATTGGTGGTGCTTCTGCATATGGGGGAATCGGGACCATACCTGGAGCAATCATTGGTGGTTTAGTAATGGGAATTATGAATAATGGAATGTCATTAATGGGACTTGGCATTGACTGGCAGCAAGGAATTAAAGGGTTAGTACTTTTAGCAGCTGTAGCATTTGATATCTATAATAAAAACAAAGCACAATAAGTTATAGGAAAAGATGGAGTAGGTATTCCCTATTTCATCTTTTTTTATGAGAATAATTCTTTTTAAAACAGAAAATATGCTATAGTAATAAACATATACCAACATAATCCCAAGAAAACAAAAATGGAGGGAGAACTTTAAAAGTGCTTGTAGCGGAAAGAAGACGAAAAATTGTGGAGCTTGTAAATGAAAGACTAAGCATTCGCGTGACAGAGCTTAGTGAGATTTTCTCTGTAACAGAGGAAACGATTAGAAGAGATTTAGAAAAGCTAGAACAAGAAAAGCTTTTGATGAGAAGTCATGGTGGTGCGGTGAGTATCGAAAAAGAACCTACCGATACTCCTTTTATCGTAAGAGAAGTAACGAATGCGGATCAAAAGAAAGCAATAGCTCAAGAAGCCGTAAAACATATTCAACCAGGAGAACAAATTATATTAGATGGCAGTACAACTGCTTGGTATATGGCAGCCCAATTACCTGATATGCCTCTTACTGTTATCACTAATTCTATTAAGGTAGCATTGGAGCTAAGTAAGAAAGAGCAGATTAAAGTAATTTCGACAGGTGGAATGCTGTTGTCAAAATCTTTATCTTATGTAGGTCCGCTAGCTGAGCGCTCTCTTGAAAGATATTATGTGAATAAGTTGTTCTTATCCTGTAAGGGGGTAGATATGGTAAGCGGCTTAAGTGATGCAAATGAATGGCAGGCGCTTCTAAAAAAACAGATGATGAATATATCATCTGAGGTTACTCTCCTTGTAGATTCAAGTAAATTTGGAGTGAAAACTTTTGCTCATATTGCAAACCTTGATCAAATACACCACGTTATTACAGACGAGCAAATTCCAGCAGAATATGAAAATTGGTTTCAAGAAAAGAATATATCCTTTCAGATTGCTCAATTATAAAGGAAATGACCAATATATAGATAATAAGGAAAGATGGTACTAACATTTAAGCAAATAATGTTGGCGCTATCTTTTTTTTTGAATGATTGGGGTTTAATAAAAAAAAGATAAAACAAATGAAATTCACAGAAAATACACAAATATAATCTGTTTTTATTTTTGTTTTCGTTGACTTATTTTTGTTTCGGGCGTAATATGAAGATGAGAAAACAAAGAAAATAAAAATACTAGATAATTAGAGATTAAAGGAGAGAAAAAGAATGGTAGCGATTATGCAAAAGAAAAATATTACTGAAGCCCCGTTTTTAAAGGAAATGTGTGCAGCAACATTTAATATGTGGAATATGGGCTGGGATGAAAGAAATGGAGGGAATATTAGTTATCTTTTAGATGAGGAAGTAGTGGAACAGTATTTGGATGTTAAACAAATTATTCGATCCATTTCATTGAAATTTCCAGTTTCAGAATTAGCAGGGAAATATTTTATTGTTACAGGTTCGGGCAAGTATTTTAAAAATGTGAAAGAAGATCCTGCTAATACACTTGGCGTTTTAAAAGTAGATGATAATGGGGAGAAAGTTCACTTGCTTTGGGGATTTGAGGATGGTTCCAATCCTACTAGCGAGTTACCTTCTCATTTTATGAGTCATATTGCACGCTTACGAGTAGATCCTAATCATCGGATTATCATGCATAATCACGCAACAAATATCCTTGCAATGACATTTATTCATGATTTAGATGAAGCAAGCTTTACGAAAACACTTTGGCAAATGTGTACAGAATGTATCGTTGTATTTCCAGATGCAATCGGCATATTGCCTTGGATGGTTCCTGGAACAGATGCAATTGGGGAAAAAACAGCGGAGAAAATGTTAGAGCATCGTTTAGTTGTTTGGCCGCATCACGGAATCTTTGGTGCTGGTTCAACAATGGATGAAACATTTGGTTTAATTGAAACAGCAGAAAAGGCAGCACAAATTTATACGATTATTGGAGATGCTTCTAAGATAAAACAAACCATTACGGACCAGCAGCTTAAAGATTTAGCAGATGCATTTCAGGTAGCACCTAGAGAAGGTATATTAAATCTATAAAAGAGAAGGGCGTATTGCCCTTTCTTTATAAATTATTATGTGAAATATTGAACAAACGAGTGGAGGTAATTAAAAATGAGTGCACATGTATTTTATGTTCCAAGTACAAATTTAATGGGAAGAGGCTGTTTACAAGAAGTTGGACCACAAATAGAAGAATTAGGATTAAAAAAAGCGCTTGTGGTAACAGATGCTTTCCTAAATAACAGTGGTATTGTGGAGAAAGTGAAAAAAGTATTGAATGACAAGGAAATAGACTATGCTGTTTATGCAGAAGTGAAGCCGAATCCGACTACAGCAAATGTATATAGAGGAGTAGAAGTATATAAAGAAAACGAATGTGACTTTATTGTATCTGTTGGCGGTGGATCTCCTCAAGACACAGCAAAAGCGATTGGGCTTTATGTAACGAATGGTGGGGATATTAGGGATTATGAAGGGGTAGGAAAGACAGCAAAAAAATCAGTACCGATTGTAGCGATAAATACAACTGCTGGAACTTCCAGTGAATTCACCATTAACTATGTCATTACCGATGAAGAACGCCATGTCAAAATGGTAATGGTTGATAAAAATTGTCTTGTTACTATTTCAGTAAATGACCCCGAGCTAATGGTGGATAAGCCTGCTGCATTAACAGCAGCAACAGGAATAGATGCTTTAACACATGCGATAGAAGCAATTGTTACTCCAGGTGCATATGCAGTAACAGATGCTACCGCATTAGCTGCGGTAGAGAAAATATTTACCTATTTACCCCGTGCAGTGAAAGACGGACATGATATCGAAGCACGAGAACAGATGGTATATGTTATGTTCTTAGCTGGTGTGGCATTTAATAATGCAGGATTAGGATTTGTTCATGCAATGGCTCATCAACTTGGAGGGGTATATGATTTGCCTCATGGTGTGTGTAATGCAATGCTCTTACCTATTGTGGAAAGAGAAAATGCCAAACGGGATCCACATAAGTTTCCTGCAATCGCAAAGGCAATTGGTATCTCTACAGAGGGAAAAACGGATAGTCAATGTGCAGAGGAAGTAATTGCAGCCATAATAAAGCTTTGCCAAACAGTAGAAATTCCAGCTAAATTATCAGAGTTAGGTGTAGATGAGGTTGACTTGGATAAATTAGCCAGTTTTGCATTAGTAGATGCATGTGCTCCTGGAAACCCATTCCAACCTACAAAGGAAGAAGTAATTTCTATGTTTAAAGAGATTTTATAATAGGTTACCAGTTAGCATATTTATAATAGAAGGGACTAGTCTATACTTTACGATTCTATTTCCCTTCTGTTTTTGTTTGTGCATGTTTCAAATAAAATCAAATGAAATAAAAATAAACAAACATATATTTTTTTGTTTATTTTTTATATAATGAAAAGAAAGCACTTTATTATATCTTTATCCATAAAAATATTATATTTTAGTGAAAAATGAAAGGTTAGGTGAAAAGAAATGCCGCAAAAATCAATAATGGCAATTTTTTTGTTTATGATTATTGTAAGCGGATGCACGTTCAATTCGCCCAATCAAAAATATGAAATTATTTATCAGGATGATAGGCTACAAACAAAAGAAGAGGAAGGCTTTACCGCAGAAAAGGAATATACGATTGCTATTATACCAAAAGTAAGTGGTATTCCTTACTTTAATGCAGTGGAGGAAGGCGTATTAGAAGCTGGGAAAGATTTAAATGTACATGTGCTATATTCAGGTCCATTAATAGCAGATTGGCAGCAACAAGAGCAGCTTGTTAAGGAATATATAGAAAAAGAGGTTGATGCTATTGCCATTTCTGCAAATGATCCGGAAAAATTAGGTCCTATATTAATGGAAGCAAAACAAAAAGGAATCGTAGTTATGACCTGGGACTCGGATACTAATAAAAAATTCCGAGAATATTTTGTTAGCTCTGTGGATCCAGAGACTTTAGGTAGACATGTGATGGATACACTGTCATTAAATATGAAGGAAAAAGGTTCTTATGCGATTATTACCGGTTCCGATCATGCGGCAACATTAAAGGAATGGATTGAGTGGATGGTTATTCACCAAGAAGAAAACTATCCTGATATGAAGCTTTTGGAAGTAGGAGAATCAAATGATAATCCTCAAAAAGCATATATGATTGCAAAGGAAATGTTAGAGAAATATCCAAATTTAAAAGGGATTATTGGAAGTTCCTCAGTGGGACCTCCAGCGGCAGCACAAGCAGTAATAGATGCTAATAAAGTTGGAGAGATTGCAGTCGTTGGTTTATCAAGTCCAAATTTAGTGCGTTCTTATTTGAAAAATGAAGCGATACAGATTAGCACTTTATGGAGTCCCAAAAAATTGGGCTATTTAACAGTTCGTGTAGCAAAAGAAATTTTATTGGGAAATGAACTGACAGATAATAAAGCTTTTGAGAATGTCGGTGTTATTAGAGTGAAAGACGATACGATTATTATGGGGCAGCCTATAGATTTTACAAAGGAGAATATCGATCAGTATGATTTTTAAACGAACACATCTATTTAAGCTAGGGCAGGCCCCCTTAAAGCGTAAGTTAATTATTACTTATATGATAATGACAGTAATTCCACTGGGAATATTAGGTTATATTACATATGCTCAAAATACAAAAGCCATAGAGGAACAAGTAGGTGAATATATTCCTAGATTACTAAATCAAGCAAATAAAAATATCGAAAATGAATTAACCCTACTAAACGATTTGCCTAATGCGGTTTACAATTCAAAAGAAATCATGTCTATTCTTAGAAGTACTCCATACAAGGAGAAATCAGCTTTTTTACAGGAACAATATACCGTGGAAAGTTTTTTAGCTAATAATTATTTAAACAGTAACCAATCAGATATTCTTGCTGCATTTTTAATCACGAATAATGGCAATTATATAAGCACGAAAACCTCCTTTAAAGGAATGAATTTTGATGACGCCATTCTCCCTTTTGGAGAAATACATGATTTGGCAGGGGAAACGCCCATCATTTTACCAAATAAAACAAAAATAGCCTTTGAAAAAGATACTCCATTTATTTTACTTGTAAATGAACTCACAGACTTTGAAAATCGAGAAAGCTTAGGCTCTTTGATATTTGCAGTAGATGTGACATTTATAGAAAAAATACTAAATGATATTGATAAGGAAGGCCGGGCAACAATGTGGTTGATGGATGAAAATGGATATATTATCTATCATCCTGACAAAATGCGTATTGGACAGGTAGATGAAGGATTAGCAGGTTATCCTCTTGTAAACGGAAGCTTCCATACAACGCATACAAAGGAAAATGTATTATATAGTATGAATCAATCAACAAATAAACACTGGATTCTCGTTCACAGTATTCCAATGAAATATCTAACAGAAAGAACCGATATAGTAAAGAATTATACACTTTCCATTTTTTTAATTTTAACAATCGTTTCAACGATGATTTCGATTTTTATTGCTTGGACTGTAACCAAACCAATTAAACAGCTTGGTAAAGTAATGAAGGAAGTGGAAGAGGGAAATTTACATGTTACAATCAGTCCAACCAATAAGGACGAAGTGGGCCAATTAGCTGAGAGTTTTCAGTCGATGCTAGAACAATTGCGTATCCTTATACGAAAAAATTATGAAGTTGAACTACAGCAACGAAATGCGCAAATCTATGCACTTCAATCACAAATAAATCCCCACTTTATGTATAATACGCTAGAAACAATAGGGGCCGTTATCGAGGAAGAGGATTCGGAAACGGCGGTCGATATGGTGGAAATTCTTGGACAAATGCTAAGGTATTCCTTAAGCAGCAGTGAAAATTTAGTACTACTACAAACGGAATTGACACATATAAAAAACTATTTAAAGCTACAAAAAATTCGATTTGAGGATAGAGTCAATTATGAAATTGTAGGAGAAAATCACCTCCCTATCTATTATTCTCCTAAATTTATTCTCCAACCAATTATTGAAAATATTTTTAAATATGGAATGAAACAAAGAAAAGTATTAATCATATCCATTGAAATTTCGGTGGAGGATGGAAAACTAAAGATTGTTATAAAGGATAATGGACCTGGAATAGATAAAGAAATGCTACAGAAAATCAAAAAAAACTTAAATAAGCAGGATTATTTTACAAGAGAATCGGGAGTGGGATTAACAAATGTTCATGCAAGAATTAAAATGTTGTTTTCTGATAAATATGGTATAACGATTGAAAGCAAACAATCCATCGGAACAACCGTAACGATTCTTTTACCTCTGATTCAGGATCCTTATATGGTATTCGAGAACAGGTTAGAAGGTGGGAGAGAAAATGGAGAAAATTAAAGTGGTTGTCGTAGACGATGAACCTAGAATTTTAAAAAGAATGATACGCATGGTAGAAGACAATGGCGAAGAGTGGGAAATCATTGGTGCCTTTTCAGATGGAAAAGAAGCGATTGAAAAATTGGAAGAAAAGTCATTAAAGTTTGATTTGCTTTTAACAGATGTTCAAATGCCAGAAGTGACAGGTCTACAGCTTATTAATCGGTTAAAAGAAAAAATGTCTTTTGAATCTGTCATCATTAGTGGATTTGATGATTTTGTCTATTTGCAATCAGCCATAAAAGAAGGAGTTTCCAATTACTTATTAAAACCAGTTAATAGAGAACAATTAAAGGAAGTTCTTCTGCAAATACAGATAAAAGTGGAAGCAAAAAGAAGAGAACAAAAAGAAAAGGAGCAATTGCAACAAAAGGCGAAAGAATTAGACTATACAAAGCAAGTATATTATTTAAGTCAATTGCAAACAGAGGATTATTCAAATGAAGATAAGAAGAAATGGCTGCAGTTTTTAGGAAAGGGTGCCTTTCAATTACTATACTTAAGTATTGATCAAAATATAAATCAAACCTGGTCAGATGAGTATCCAGCTTGGTTAAAACAAGCAAATGAAGCTATTCTTTCGTTTTTAAAGGTCACTTTAGAAGAATGGTCTTTCTCTTCGGGTAGAAGGAAATGGCTGTGGAGAGATGACCTTTTTTCAATATGGATCTTAATCGATCATCAAGAATCCCAACAAGTGCAGGCTGATATAGAAGAATTTTTACATTTATGGAAAGCAAGGATAAAAAATGTATCTAAGAATACGGTGACAATTGCTATTGGCAAGGAGTTTACCTGTATAGAAGAATTCTTGGATAATCGGAAAAAGTTAGAAAATGTTATTCAGAATAGAATGATATATGGATGTAATAAAGTGTTTTGGCTTGAGCAATTGCCTGAAACAAGTCTGGAGAGTAAAAAACATAGTTCAGAAATTATCAAAAGTATCCAGCAACTTCTATTTAGCCTTGAAAACGAGGGGGAGAAGGAAGTAATTGCCTCACTTGATGAATATTTTAAAAAGCTACAGTTGATTCGATCAGCAAGTATTTTAGAAGAAGCTGTCCAATTACTTGGGATAAGAATTGTAAACAGATGGGTTGAGTTAGAAGGATTTGGGGAAGAAAGAGTACTGTTTCGTGAAGTAATTTCGTTAACAAAAAATACCTCCCATTTTTATCAATTAAAAGATAAGATAAAATTTTGGGTCCTGTCTGTCATGGTAAGAATTCAAGAAGCAAAAAGAACAAATAAAAATCCTATTCAAAAAGCAAAGGATTATATTCATGCCCATTTAGGCGAATCGATCACCATTAAATTAATTGCACAGCAGGTATACATGAGTCCTACTTATTTCAGTGTGTATTATAAGGAGCAGACAGGGGAAACCATTTTAGACTATATTACGAAAACACGCTTGAAAAAAGCAACAGAATTATTGGAAACAACGGATCTTAAGATATACGATATTGCAGTACAATTAGGCTATCAGGATACAAAATATTTTAGTCGATTGTTTAGACAATGGTATGGTTATACACCTTCGCAATATAGAGAAGCTCATCTAAAAAGATAGCGGAAAACTAAGTCGAAGAATAATGTGAATTTTAAGCTATCAGAATCTATGGAAAATGGATTTCTGGTAGCTTTTTTGTTATTTATAGCAAAAACTTTACGAAAATAGTTTTAAGAATGAAAACCTTACCAAAAATCATTTTTTTATCCCCCCATTCTTAGTTTTGTCTCCTGTTAACTGTTTTTAGCATGCAGTAACATGTAGATAGAAACAATGTAATTGCTTTCATAAATAAGAAGGGAGTAAGCAGAGGATGAAGAATCGTACTAGAATAGCAAGTGTTATGCATGTATATAAAGATCAATATGATGAATATGAGAAGAGGCATAATGAACTTTGGCCAGAGATGGAGGAGACTTTAAAAGCTCATGGTGTGCATCACTATTCCATTTTTTTAGATGAAGAGTCTGGACAATTATTTGCCTATTTAGAAGTAGATGATGTAGAAACATGGGATAAAGTTTCAGAAACTGAAACTTGTAAGAAATGGTGGGATTATATGGAGCCATTGATGGAAACCAATCCAGACAAAAGCCCTGTTTCTAAGCAGCTAAAAAGTGTATTTTATCTTGAATAGAATAATAGAAAGGAAGATTAGTTATGACAACTGCTGTGAAAAAAAATAATAAAAAGGCTACCGTTACAGTAGCTATGTCCAATTACCTTGAAGCAGGCTCTATTGTTGCTGGGGCTGGTGGATTGACTCTTTGGATGGAATACTTGAATTTAGATGATTTTAAGCTCGGTTTACTGGGAGCATTAAGTGCAAATGGATTTGGTTCCGCAATTGGTGCTTTAATTGGAGGTATTTTAGTAGATAAATATGGAAGAAAGTTCATATATAAATATGATCTTCTCGTATATATGCTTGGGGTTTTATTAATTACTTTTTCTTTCAATTTTCCAATGCTGTTAATTGGTTATGTTATTACAGGTATTGCGGTAGGGGCTGCTATCCCGGCTGCATGGACCTATATTGCAGAAGAAGCACCTGATAAGGAGCGGGCTGCAAGAATAGGATATGGTCAATTAGCCTGGTCTATTGGACCAGCAATATCATTATTATTATCTGTTTTATTAGCTCCTTTAGGGTTATTAGGAAGCAGAATCATATTTGCGCAATTATTTGTAATCGCTTTAGTAACATGGATTATGCAACAACAGATTAATGAATCAGCAATTTGGGAAGAAGAAAAACAGAAAGAGAAAGCTCAGATACAAAAGGGAGAAAAAATTGCCAATCCAATTAAAGAACTTTTCTCCATTAAAGCAAATCGACAAGCAATCGTCCTCTTAATTGGAATTTATGTGTTCTGGAATTTAGTAGCAGGGGTAATGGGTTACTTTATGCCATATATCTATGAAACAGTTGGTGGTTTAACAGCCGCACATGCCAATCTGTTACAAGCATTCTTATGGATATTAACGGTCGCATCTACTTATTTTGTCTTTATTAAACTAGGGGATAAGGTAAATCGTAAATTACTTTATACCATTGGTGCAGTTCTTGGAATTATTGCTTGGTTAGTATTATCTTTAGGTTCAATGGGAATGTTTGAATTATTCACATTCGTTATTCTATGGGGTGTTGCAGCTGGATTTGGTGCACAGGCATTTTATGGACTATGGTCAAGTGAACTATTCCATACTAAATATAGAGCTAAAGCACAAGGGTTCTTATTTGCAACTGCACGTATTTCTGTAGGGTTAATCTCATTAGTAGTGCCATTAATGATTACTACATTAGGATTTAAGATTTCAGGCTTGATTATGATAGGCTTCTTGTTAATTGCAGCAATCATTGGATTTATTATGGCGCCTGAAACAAGAGGGAAGTCATTAAAAGAAATTGAAAAAGAGCGCTATACTGCATAAATAATAAAGGATGTTTTAAAGACGTTATTTGTGAAATAACACTTTAAAACATCCTTTTCTTATTCTATTACTCTCTTTAAGCCGATGCTAGCTAAAGCAGTGTGTAAGTTCGCGCAAGTAGTAATTTTGCTAAAGTCGATGCCTAAAGAAATAATGGTTTGTGCAATTTCTGGTCTAATTCCAGAAACAATGGATTTAACGCCAATTAAATCTAATGCATGAACGACTTTAAATAAATTATCAGCAACCATCGTATCTACAATAGGTACGCCTGAAATATCTAAAATAAGATATTCAATTTTTAAATTGGAGGATTCTTGTAATGCAACCTCTAAGATTAATTGAGAACGCTGTGTATCAATTTCTCCGATAAGGGGGATAATAGCTGTTTCCTTTGCAATTGGAACAACAGGTACAGATAGTTCTTCTAAAGCGTTATATGCAAGCTTCATTATTTTTGTATTATGCTCTTCATAAATATGCCCAATAAATGCACTAATTTCATCAAGAATAGGATCAATAATCTTTCCTACATCCAGCATGGTAATTGGTGCGAATGACTTTTGTTCTAGTTCTTCTGTGAATACATCCCAAATAACATTTCGATAAATCGACAGGGATCGAAGTGCAGATTGTAAAGGAATATGATTCTTTACAAATGCTTCGCCTGTTTTTTCAGACCAATACTCTATTCCTTCCGAATCTTTTTTATCCTTTAATGCTTCAGCTAAAATGAAAAAAAGTTTTGCATTCCATTCAAGCATATCTTTTTCATGATAAAGCAAGGATATATCAGATGTCTGCTGCTGTAAAAATTGAGATAGCAATGTATTCGTATTTTCAGCAAGGATGTTCTTATTTTTTATGATTTTGTTACCTATATAGGCTAATTCATCCTTCAAAATGACTCACTCCTAAGTATAAATCTACTAATAGTATACATGTTCTTATCTAATATGTGGAGCAAATGAACTTTTCCTTCAAATGAAATCGCAACAATACCATATGTACTGTTTATCACTTGTAGCACTCCTTTTTTGTCCTATAATATATGCGGACAAGGTCCTGTGGAAGTCCTTAAAACAAGTTTTGGTTTATACACAAAGGATGGAGGCAAAGTTCCCTTCTTTTCGACTGCATCCACTATCCATTTTGCTGCTTCCATGCCCATCTCCTTTTTTGGGTGAGAAACAGAAGTTAATTTGACCTCAGAAGCTTCGGTTAAGAAAGAATCATCATAGCCAATAATGGAAATATCTTCTGGAATGGATAAGTTTAATGAGCGAAGATAATGGATTACTTGAATAGCAAGTTGATCATTATAGCAAACAATAGCAGTCGGTTTATTAGTAGTTTCGAATACTTCTGCTAATCGCTCGACCGGATAAGCTGCTTGATTTTCTGTTGAATAATTAATTAGCATTTCTGGGAAAAATGGGATCGAGTATGCTTTATATGCCTGTATGAATCCTTTCATTCTATTAATTCCTTGTAAATCATCTGATTTAAATAATCCGATGATTTTTTTATGCCCTAGCTTTATTAAATGCTCGGTTGAAATAAATCCACCAAGTTCATCATCTACTACTAAATGTGGGGGAGAGAGCTGTGAATAAAATTGATTAATCATTAAATAGGGGATTTTATTCTGCTCTAGCTCTAAATAAAGCTGCATATTGGGATTAAAGGTATTGGTTTTGGTTGGCTCAATAATTAATCCATCTATATTTCTATCTAGCATTGTCTGCAGACATTGCTTTTCTTTTTTTATATCATTGTCCGTACAAGCGAACGTGAGAGAATACCCATGATCCGTTAAATAAGATTCAATCCCTTTTATGATGGATGGAAAAATATAGTCTGAGATATATGTCGTGATTACACCGATATTTTTCGTTCTTTTTAATGGTGGATGGGAAAGTATTGTTTGGGAAGAGTGAGCTTGTTGATGGGAGACAAAAGTGCCAGCACCTTGTTCCCTATATAGCCAACCCTCATGCACTAAATCGCCTATTGCTTGTCGGATTGTATGCCGACTTACGCCAAACATTCTTCCTAATTCATTTTCCGAGTATATTTTTTCTCCTGGCTGCACTTTACCGTTTATGATCCAGTCCGTAATTTTTTCTTTCACCATATTATATTTTGTTGTTTGTGCCACTGTTTCACCGCTTTCCATTGTAGTTAACGATGGTAACTTATACGTACAATAAAAATCATAGAGATATCGTATCAAAAAAGGGCATAAAAGCCAATGATTTCTTGACTAAGTAGTGACTTTTATTTGGAAGAGAAAGAAATAAAAATGGTGAGGAGAAAAGAGTTCCTTCATAGTATACGTACATGTTTTCTATATCCTCGTGTTTTCAATAAAAGGAGTTTTGAAAACGTATTACTTAATTAGTTGACAGCTTGTATATACATGTTATGATGGAAAGGTAAAAATAATATATTTTCATTAAAATGTTCTTGCTAAAAGTACCGAATCAAATAAAGTTGGTGTCTAGCAATTTGTGCGAGTATGAGCAAGTAGGTTGTACTTTTCCTAAAATCATAATGAAATAGCAAAAAACGCAAATACTATTTCCAGTGAGTTTTTAGCATAAAGGAAAAAGGACATAATTTCACATCGGTGGTGTAAATTGATATGGAACAAGCATGGTGGCAAAAGGCAGTAGTATATCAAATTTATCCGAAGAGTTTTCAAGATACAACGGGAAACGGAGTAGGAGATATTCAAGGAATTATTAAAAGATTAGACTATTTAAAGGAATTAGGGGTAGATGTCCTGTGGCTAACACCTATTTATGCTTCCCCTCAAAAAGATAATGGCTATGATATTAGTGATTATTATTCTATTCATCATGAATATGGAAAGATGGAAGATTTTGATCAGCTATTAGAAGAAGCACATCAAAAAGGACTAAAAATTATTATGGATATTGTGGTTAACCATACATCTACGGAGCATGAGTGGTTTAAACAGGCAGCATCTTCAAAGGATAATCCGTATCGTGATTTTTATATTTGGAAAGATGGAAAAGAAGGCTGCGAGCCAACAAACTGGCAGTCTAAATTTGGCGGTAATGCGTGGCAATATGATGAAAAAACGGGGCAATATTACTTGCATCTTTTTGACGTAACACAAGCTGATTTAAATTGGGAAAATGAGCAGCTGCGCAATGAAGTGTACAAAATGATGACATTCTGGTTTGAAAAAGGGGTAGATGGTTTCCGTTTAGACGTCATTAATTTGATTTCAAAAAATCAGGATTTCCCAGATGATGATGGTTCGGTAGCACCTGGAGATGGTAGAAAGTTCTATACAGATGGACCACGTGTGCATGAATTTATTCATGAAATGAATCAAGAGGTATTTTCACAGTATGACAGTATGACTGTTGGAGAAATGTCTTCCACTACTTTAGAGCATTGCATTAAGTATACTAAGCCGGAACGTAATGAATTAAGCATGACTTTTAATTTTCACCATTTAAAGGTTGATTACCCTAATGGAGAGAAGTGGGAAATTGGGGAAATGGATTTTCATGCGTTAAAGCAAATTCTATCTAACTGGCAAGTAGGCATGCATGCAGGTGGAGGCTGGAACGCCCTCTTCTGGTGTAACCACGATCAGCCTCGAATTGTATCACGTTATGGAAATGATGGGAAATACCATAAGGAATCTGCTAAGATGCTTGCTACAACGATTCATATGATGCAAGGTACTCCTTATATTTATCAAGGGGAAGAATTTGGCATGACCGATCCAAAATTTACTTCTATTGATCAGTATCGAGATGTTGAATCTTTGAATATGTATAATATTTTGCAAGCAAATGGGAAGCCGAAAGAAGAAATTTTGGAAGTTTTGCGCAGAAAATCCCGCGATAATTCTCGTACACCTGTTCAGTGGAATGGGGAGAAAAATGCAGGCTTTACTGAGGGAACTCCTTGGATTGAAACAGCAAAAAATTATAAAGAGTTGAATGCAGAAAATGCATTAAAAGATAAAGATTCTGTCTTCTATCACTATCAAAATTTAATTAAGCTTCGTAAAGAATACGATATTATTACAGATGGAGACTATGAATTACTTGCTCCTGAGGATGATAAAATATTTGCCTATTTACGTAGTACAGATAAGGAAAAGTTATTAGTAGTAAATAATTTTTATGAAGAAGAGGTTGAATTTAAATTACCAAAACACATAGATACGTCAGGATTAACGAGTACAATCCTTCTCTCTAATTATTCGAACTCCGCTTCTATCAAAGAAAGTATTACGCTAAGACCATATGAGTCCATTATCTATTATTTAAAGTAAGACTTCTTTTCCTGCGGTTTAAAGAGACCGCAGGATATATTATTAATCAGATTTATGAGAAAATTTTTGTTATTATTGCCGAAAACCGTTAAACTAGAGATTGAATAGAATCTTTTATTGGAGGCTACTAGCGTGTTTAAAAATTTATTTAAAAGAAATAAGGAAGAAAATACGAGTACAAGTAAAAATTATATTCAGCCCTTAGAAGGGAAAATATTAAGTATTACAGATGTTCCAGATCCTGTGTTTTCCCAAAAAATGATGGGCGATGGTATCGCAATAGATCCTTCTAATGGTATTTTAGTTGCTCCAGCTGATGGACAAATTATGAATGTATTTCCAACAAAACATGCATTAAGCATGACCGACAATAATGGCAAAGAAATCTTAATCCATGTTGGATTAGATACCGTTACGCTAAAAGGGGAAGGATTCACTCCTTTTGTCAAAGATGGAGACAAAGTAAAACAAGGACAAAAATTAATGGAAATTGATTTTGAAGCAATTAAATCAAAAGTACCTTCCATTATTACTCCAATGGTATTTACAAACCTAGGAGAAAATGAAAAAGTAGTAGTAGTAGGCAATGAAATTAAAATAGGCTAATAAAAATGCTATGAGGCTGTTTCGCCTTGTAGCATTTTTATTTTTGTGAAAAGACGGACTTTTCTCTTAATTCGCATTGACAAAATGTATACAAACGTATACATTTTAAATATGATAATGTATACGTTTGTATACAAAAGATAGAGAGGATGATTGGGATGAAGCATTTTGAAGATCCAATGCGACCTAGAAAAGGAGATGGCCACCGAGGAAAAGGGGGAGCTGGAGCGAAAACATTTCGTAGAGGTCGGGCAATGGATTTTTTAGAGAGACTACAAGTTAAGCGCATTACTTTAAAACAACAGTTAGCGGCAGCAGAATTTCAAGAAATTAACCAAGTCATTCTAGGGGAATTAAAGGCAATAGAAATGGTCATTGACGAGTTTATCAAGCACTTTGAACTCCATGAAGGAGAACAAGACAGAGAAAAAAGGAAAAAACAATTGGAAACAAAGGATGACAATAATTAAAGGGGAAAGAGATATGTGGGGATTAAAAAGATTTATAAAGCCTTACTGGAAATTTATGCTGCTTGCCCCCTTGTTTATGATAGGAGAAGTATTTTTTGATTTACTACAGCCAAAATTAGCAGCTAATATTGTCAATTTTGGAGTAGTAGAACGCAACTTTCAATTTATTAAGCACACTGGATTATTAATGGTTTTAGTCGCGTTTCTTTCCTTACTAACAGGGGTGAGCTGCAATATTTTTGCAAGCCGTGTCTCTCAAAATTTTGGTGCAGATATTAGAGAAGAACTATTCCAAAAAATTCAAACCTTTTCGTTTGAAAACATGGATAAATTCCAGTCAGGCTCATTGATTACTCGTATGACAAACGATGTCATCCAGATACAAAACTTGATGCAAGTTATGTTGCAGGGACTCGTTCGGGCACCGAGTTTATTGATTGGTAGTGTGGTAATGGCTTTATTAATAAATGTTAAGCTTGGGCTTATTTTATTTGGAACACTTCTTGTTTTAATAATGGTTCTCGTTATTCTGATAAAATTTGCTTCACCACTATTTTCGAAGGTACAGGAAAAATTAGATGCTGTAAATACTAGCATTCAAGAAAACTTGGCTGGAATTCGTGTGGTAAAAGCATTTGTTAGGACCAATTATGAGACAAAAAGGTTCCGGAAGGTTAATCGGGATTATACAAATATCTCCATTAAGGCCGCACGTTTTATTGCGATAAATTCTCCAATCGTTACCTTAATTATGAATATTTGTCTTGTTACTATCCTATTATATGGTGGGAATTTGGTATGGAGGAATAGTATTCAAGTGGGGGATTTAGTTGCTTTTATAAACTATGTGGTTCAAGTTCTTTCTTCCTTAATTATGGTAAGTGGAGTACTTATGAATATTACACAGGCAAATGTTTCCGCTACAAGGATTAAGGAAGTTTTAACAATGCAAGAAGTGATGAGCGATAAACAGGAAAGGCAGTTATCAGCTATTTCTGCGTCTAATATCAAGTTTAATAATGTTATATTTTCTTATAATGGCTCTACGAATGCAAAAGATGTGGTGTTGCGAAATATTCATTTCAAGGCTAAACGTGGAGAAACCGTTGCGATAATTGGTTCCACAGGTTCAGGGAAAACTACACTTGTTCAGCTGATTCCGAGATTATATGAGGTTACTAGTGGTTTTATTGAAATAGATGGAATAAATATCCGGAATCTTCCGTTAATAGAGTTGCGGAAAAAAATAGGCATGATTTTGCAGGAAACGATTTTGTTTACAGGGACAATAAGAGAAAATATAGCCTTTGGTAACTCTGAAGCTACACAAGAAGAAATAGAAGCAGCAGCCAAATTAGCTCAGGCTCATGTATTTATTTCAAAATTGCCAAATGGATACAATACTTTAGTCGGTCAAAAAGGCGTAAATTTGTCTGGTGGGCAAAAACAAAGGATTTCCATCGCTAGAGCACTCTTGATTCAACAGCCAATTTTAATAATGGATGACAGTACTAGTGCTTTGGATGTAGCTACAGAGAAAAAATTACGAGCAGCAATAGAACATCTATCAAAACAGACCATTACATTTATGGTTGCACAGCGAATTTCTTCAGTTATGGATGCTGAGAAGATACTTGTTATGGAAGAAGGTTCTATTGTTGGAGAAGGAACCCATAAGGAATTGCTAGCAACATGTGAGATTTATCAAGATATTTATCTATCGCAATTTGGAAAAAGGGAGTTGTCATATGACCAGAAAACACTCTCATGAAAATACTGTCAATATGTCACAAATGGGATTTCAACAGAGGGGACCAAGACCGGGAGAAGTTCCAAAAGTAAGGTCGAAGAATGCAAAAGGAACCCTAATGAAAATATGGAATTATTTAAAAAAACAAAGAAAGACGTTACTTATCGTCGTAATCAGTACTATTTTAACTTCTATTTGTACTCTTTTAGGCCCATTTTTAATTGGAAAAACCATTGATGGTTTTATATTGATCAATAAATCCTCTGGAATTCTTAAGATGGGAATGTTATTACTTATAGTCTATTTTTTTGGATCTGTTTTTACATGGATTCAACAGTTTATGGCCTCAAGTTTATCCCAATTAACGGTGCAGGAGATGAGACAGGATTTATTTGAGAAATTTCAAGATTTACCGATACCGTTTTTTGATCAGCGAACACATGGAGAATTAATGAGTCGAACGACAAATGACATTACCAATGTCTCGAATACACTAAATCAGACCGTTATTCAATTAATATCGAGCGTTTTTATGTTAGTTGGTAGTGTAATAATGATGTTGACTCTGAGTTTTTGGATGACGTTGATTACCATGTTAACGATTCCGACAATTGTTTTTATTACGAAAAAAATAACAAAGTATACAAGACAGTATTTTTCAGAACAGCAAAAATTACTTGGTGAAGTAAATGGATTTGTGCAAGAGAATATTTCTGGTCTGAAAGTCATTAAGGTATTTGGCCGAGAGGAAAAAACGTTAGAAGAATTTCAAGAAAAAAATGAAAAACTACGATCAGTTAGTGTAAAAGCGCAAAGTCTATCGGGATCAATGGGGCCAATCATGAACTCCATGCGAAACCTAAGCTTTGTTATTATCGCTGTATTTGGTGGGGTTTTTGCATACCATGATGTCATTACAATCGGCGTTATCGTCAGCTTTCTTCATTATTCGAATCAGTTTAGTCAGCCAATCAATCAATTAGCAAATCAATATAATATGCTGCAGTCTGCAATTGCGGGTGCTGAACGAGTGTTTGAAATCATAGAGATGGATTCGGAATTGGAAAAGGAATATGAACAAGAGCCAATGCAAAAATGGCACGGAGAAGTCGTTCTGGAAAATGTCCATTTTTCATATGAGGAAAATGTTCCCGTTCTAAAAAATGTTTCGTTTCATGCGTCCCCTGGTCAAATGATTGCGTTAGTTGGTCCAACAGGTTCAGGGAAAACGACCATTATCCAGTTGTTAACAAGATTCTACGAAGTGGATTCTGGAAAAATATTAATTGATGGTAAAGAGATTCAGCAGATGGATAAGCGTACAGTAAGACAGCAAATTGGTTTTGTTTTACAGGATCCTTATATTTTTTCAGGAACGATTCGTGATAATATCCGATACGGAAGATTAAATGCAACTGATGAGGAAATAGAAGAAGCTGCCAGGCTTGCATATGCAGATTCGTTTATCCGAAAATTACCAGCTGGATACGATACGCATTTAAGTGGAGACGGAGGTAAGTTAAGTCAAGGACAAAGGCAGCTGCTAACGATTGCAAGAGCTGTGTTAGCAAATCCATCTATTCTTATACTAGATGAAGCAACCAGTAGTGTTGATACAAGAACCGAGCTGCATATTCAAGAGGCAATGAAGTACTTAATGAAAGGCAGAACAAGCTTTGTTATTGCTCATCGCTTAAGCACAATAAGAGAAGCGGATGTCATTCTTGTCATTAATGAAGGAGAAATTGTGGAAAAAGGCTCACATGACGAACTGCTAGAGCAAAAAGGATTTTACGCCAATCTATATAAAACGCAATTGCTACAACAAGATATTAGTTAATCTTTTTTTGCGTTATGACTTTGCCCTACTTGTAGGGCTTTTTTATGCAGATAGCTTGGATGAACGCCACAATTTGCATTATCGCGTAGCATTTCGACATTCATAGATGGTTGTAAAAAACGCCAACCCTATCAATCTATTTTAGAAGGATACGTTATCTTCGCCAATCGCTTCCAACATTTTCAAAAAAATCCCTTGCTACTTTTGAAAGAGTACGAAACTCCAATGGGGGCTTATGACCTGTTCATTCAAGATAAAAATAATAATCTATATGAAAAAAGTCATAGGGGGAAAAAAGTTTTTTTCTTCAATATATCGAAATTTTTGCCTATATCTTATCAAACATAATGAAACAACCTACGCATACTTAGTAGCCTGTACATATAATGGCATGAAAATACTAAGAGAAGAGGTGAAAGCATGAAAGTTGTTATTTTATGTGGGGGCAAAGGAATGAGAATGAGAGGCTTAACAGAGAACATACCGAAAGCCTTAGCAGATGTTAATGGAAAACCGATATTATGGCATATTATGAAGCATTATAGTGAATTTGGACATCAAGAATTTATTTTACCGTTGGGTTATAAAGGAGACCAAATAAAGGATTATTTTATCAATTTAGCTTGGAGAAAAAATAATGTCAAAATAGATTTATTAAACAACCAATATGATATTCTCGAAAAAACTGAACCTTGGAAAATCACATGTATTGATACTGGCCAAGATACGATGACAGGAGCGAGAATTAAACAGTTAGAAGATTATATAGAGGATGATATCTTTCTACTAACATATGGGGATGGTTTGTCGGATGTTGATTTAGATGAACTCATTGCCTTTCATAAAGAGAAAGGAAAAACAGTAACACTTACAGGTATTAAAAAAAATAATCAATATGGGGTACTTGATATACAAGATGGAATTGCTAATAGCTTTTTAGAAAAGCCAATTTTAGATGACTGGATAAATGGGGGATTTTTTGTATGTAATAAGGAATTCTTTCACTATTTATCAGCACAGCCGGATTGTGTGTTAGAGGAAGAGCCTTTAAGAAGGCTAATTGAAAAGCAAGAATTAGCAGTTTATTTGCATGAAGGAACATGGATATCTATTGATACGCCAAAGGATTTAGAAGATGCTAGGAAAATATGGAAACAAAAATAAAGGTATAAGGGAGAGAGAGGATTGCCATGAAATGGCTAAGAAAAAACATTATAAACGATTTTCTGGAAGCTTTATCTAGTAATGAAAAGAAAGATAAGTCTGCTACTATAAATATTCAAATATTTTCTAAAGAGGTTTCGGTAAAATTTCATGTGGATAATTTGGTTGGAATTATAAATGGAGCAAAAAACAAAAATAATAAGGTGCTTGCTTTACCTTCTCCACAAGAAGAGACAACAACACAAGAGAAAAATGTTGCTCCAAGTCCAACGATTAGTGAAAAGAATAAGGAAGTAATGGCAAATACTTCTAATAATGATGTAGCCCTAAAACAAGCAGCCCTAAAACAAGAGCAAGCAAAACAAGCAGCCCTCAAGCAAGAGCAGGCAAAACAAGCAGCCC
>NZ_DALZDK010000052.1:0-23501 GCF_031978665.1 Niallia sp.
AAGCTTTGATAGACCTAAAACAAGGTCGATTTTCAAGGTGCGAAAGTTGAGTTATAGATTAATAGACGGGGGAAAATTCGATGAAAAAATTCAAAACGATATTTAGCATGTTTTCCATTGTAATATTATTGTTGCTTTCGGCATGTGCAGGTGCGAATAATACAGCATCAACTGGTGGAGGCTCGAAGGAAAATACTATGTATCTCGGACTTGTAAATGCTCCAGTTAGCTTTAATCCAATTAACTCTTCTGATATTGCAGCAGCATGGTTAGAAAAGTTTATGTTCGATACTTTTCTAGAAATGACTGCACCACTAGAATTTACACCGAAGCTTGCGGAATCCTTTGAAACAGAGGATAATCAAACATTTACAATAAAGATTAATAAGGATGCAAATTGGTCAGATGGCACACCAGTAACTTCTGCAGATGTTGCTTTTACGTTGAATTTAGTTGCTAATCCAAAGACCGAAACAGCTGTTGGGGCTTATTTAACCCAATTAGATGGTTTAACGGAAAATGGAAAGCTTCCAGATGGTGTTACAGAAATTCCTTCTTTAACGATTGTAGACGAGAAGACGATTCAATTTAAAACAAAGGCACCAGTTGATCCAAATATGGTGAAGGAACAATTAGGCTCAAAATTTATGATTCTACCAGAACATAAGCTAAAGGATATCGCTCCAGAAAATTTGCAGAAGGATCCTTTTATGATGAATCCAACTGTAACAAATGGACCTTTCAAATTTGTTAAGTATGCGAAAGACCAGTATATAGAATATGTGAAAAACGAAGATTACTATTTAGGAGAAGTAGAATTAGATAAACTATTTGTGAAAATAATGCCAGCTGCTAACCTTGTTGCGCAATTACAGACAGGTGAGATTCATATGAATGCTGCTGGTGGTATTGGAAAAATTGCTGTACAAGATTATGAAACAGTAGAAGGATTTGATAACGTAACAACAGCGACAGATAAAACATATGGCTATCAAAATATGAGTTTTAATTTGGAAACAATGTCAGATCAAAAAGTAAGACAGGCAATTGCTTATGCAATCGATCGTCAAAAGATTGTTGATCAATTACTTAAAGGACAAGGTGAAATTGTAGACGGACCGTATACTTCTATCAGTCCTTATCTTGATACAGAGTTAGAAACATACACGTATGATCCAGAAAAATCGAAGCAATTACTTGAAGAAGCAGGCTGGGATTTCAATAAGACAATTGATTTCGTTGTTCCAATTGGAAACAAAGTACGTGAGCAATCAGCAAATATTATTGCAGAAAATCTAAAAGCAGTTGGCTTAAAGCTAAATACAACTACGTATGACTTCCCAACTATTATGGCGAAAGCAAAAGCTGGAGAATATGATCTATTGTTAATTGGTTTTACTAATACAATCGATCCAGACTTAACAACGATTTATGGTTCAAGCGGATCAAGTAACTATACGGGTTATAATAATCCAAAGGTAGACGAGTTGCTTGAGAAAGGAAAACAAGAACCAGATACTGAAAAACGTAAACAGATTTATAATGAACTACAAGCAATTTGGAGTGAAGAGCTACCACTATTTACATTGTATTCCGACTATGACTTTGCGGCAGTATCGAAAGATGTAGCAGTTGGAGGACCAAAGATTTTTGGTTTCCATAACGAGCTATATAAATGGTCGTTGACCGGTGTTAACTAAAGAAATGGAAGAACGACTAAGCCTACTATATGGAGGTTTAGTCTTTTTTTATTGTAGGTAACACAATAAAATGTATGGAATTAGAAAATGTACAAATATACATGACGCTGAGTTTGGTTGAAAAAGAGAAGTTTGGCTGAAAAGCTGCTAGGCTTGGCTGGTAAAAGGAAAATTCAGCTGATATCCTGCTGGAGTTGGCTGATAAACATTTTTTTGCTAGCCGGAAAAATAATACTTTGTTTCAGCACATGTAAAAGAAAAAATTCTTCCGTAAATTCCCCCCCTTTCTTCTCTTCAACTTTGTAAATTATGGTTTTCTAACTTGCTAAAAAGAGGTATGATAAAAATAATGTTTAGTAAACCTAAAGAAATTCTCGATGGTTGAAATGAAACGGATATTCAATCAATCAGAATAGAGGCTGGAGGGAACAATGTCAAAAATATTTGGTAGACTTCGAGTATATAAACTGAGCGTAGTGATTGCCCTTATTCTTATGTTAACAGAGCTTGCGGTTGAATTAGTTCAACCATTAATAATGGCAAAAATAATTGATGATGGTTTGGCTCATCAAGATACGAAAATTGTGCTTGTTTGGGGAGGATTGCTCATTTTGTTTTCTCTCGTAGCTTTTGCTGCTGGAATCATAAATACGTTTTATTCTTCCCATGTTTGTCAGAATTTTGGCTATAGTCTTCGGAATGAGCTATATCAAATCATTCAATATTTTACCTTTTCAAGTAGTAATGCTCTTGCAAGTTCCTCATTAATTACGAGATTAACCAATGATATTACACAATTACAAAATACAATATTTATGGGACTACGGTTCTTATTAAGGGCACCCCTTTTAATCGTTGGCGGAATTATTATGTCCTTTCTAGTCAATGTAAAGCTAGCACTTATATTGGCGATTACGATTCCTTTAATCGTTGTCATGTTTATGTGGGTTATTAAAATAGGTAGAAGGCTTTTTCAATCTGTACAAAAGAAGCTGGATCATGTTAATAGTGTGATGCTTGAAAATTTAACAGCGGTCAGACTGATTCGCGCATATATTCGTAAGCAATTTGAAAGAAATCGTTTTACACAAACAAGTGAAGATTTGAAAAATCTTACCCAAAAAGCGTTAAGAATCATGGAAACAACGGTGCCACTTTTGTTATTTGCCATGAATTTATGTATTATTGCGATACTTTGGATTGGTTCGGGACAAATAAATACTGGAGAAGCTCAAATCGGGGAGGTAGTGGCAGTTATTAATTATACATTAAGAATAACTTCTTCTATTTCTGTAGTTAGTATGTTAGTAATGGTTATCTCTCGATCAAAAGCTTCAGCAGATCGCATTCAAGAGATTATTGATATGGAAGAAAAGGATATGGATAATCCTGGAGGAAATGCAAAATCAAAAATTAAAGGGAAAATTAATTTTCAGCATGTATCCTTTCGGTATCCATCTAATAGAAGGAACACCATTGAGAACCTGGAATTTACCATTAAGCCAAAAGAAAGAATTGCCATTTTAGGAGCAACAGGTTCAGGGAAAACAACGCTATTTCAATTGATTCCCCGGCTTTATGAACCAACAGAAGGAACTATTTTAATTGATGATAAGCGTGTGGATTCCTACTCTTTAAATGTGTTAAGAAAGCAAATCGGCTATGTACCACAGGAATCGATGCTTTTTACAGGTACAATTAAAGAAAATATTATGTGGGGAAATCCAAATGCTACCTTTGAGGAAGTTGTGCAGGCAGCAAAGGATGCCCAAATACACGAAACGATTATGTTAATGCCTCATACATACGATACGAGAATTGGACAAAAGGGTGTTAACTTATCGGGAGGGCAAAAACAACGTCTTTCGATTGCAAGGGCACTTGTTAGAAAGCCGAGTATTCTCCTATTAGACGACAGTACAAGTGCATTAGATTTGAAGACAGAAAAAAAACTACTCGATGCAGTTGCAGCATACCAATGTACGCTTCTGCTTATTACCCAGAAAGTATCTACTGCTATGAAGACTGATCGAGTGATGCTAATAGAAAATGGGAAAATTGTCAGCTTTGCTCCCCATGATCAATTATGGAAAACAAACAGTCTTTATCAAAAAATAGTCGAATCGCAACTAGGGGAAGGAGAGTGGGAGAATGCTAAAGGAACTAACCGATCCATTTCGCTATCCTAAGCCTAATATAAAGCCGGATACTATAGTAGTTAAAAAAGGCAAAAAACCAAAGAATATGGGGAAAACCTTATATCGTTTATGGGAGTATCTTGCACAAAAAAAAGGTTTGCTTTTTCTTGTACTAGTGATGGTTGCTTTAAGTTGTGCATTAGGCTTATTAGGGCCATATGTATTAGGAATGTCTATTGACCGTTTTATTGTAAATAGAAATTTAGATGGATTTGCAGGAATGCTAGTGTTGCTTGGTTGTATTTATTTTCTAAATTCAATTGCATTATTCTTACAAAGCTACTGGATGATTGGGATATCCCAAACCACTGTATTTCGCCTAAGAGCGAATTTATTTCATCAATTTCATGAATTACCGATAAGTTATTTTGATAAAAGACAGCATGGGGAATTAATGAGCCGTGTAACCAATGATATTGAAAATGTAAGCTCCACCTTAAATAGCTCTGTTATTCAGATTTTTTCTAGTGTTATCACGTTAATTGGGACAGTAGTTGTGATGTTTGTACTAAGTCCGTTATTAACGATTCTCACTTTAATAATTGTTCCTGTTATGTTTATAGGAATGAAATGGATTACAAGTAGAACAGGTGTGTTATTTAAGGAGCAACAAAAAAACTTAGGTGACTTAAATGGATTTATCGAGGAATCTATTTCGGGACAAAAAATCGTAAAAACTTTTTCCTTAGAAGAAAAAATGATTGATGATATGAAAGAAAAAAGCGATAAACTAAAGAATTCCGCTTATTGGGCACAAGTATATTCAGGATTTATTCCGAAGCTAATGAATATGTTAAACAATGCTAGCTATGCCATCATTGTTGGCGTTGGCGGGTTACTAGCATTGAAATCAGGTGCTGTATCTATTGGAGTTATTGTTATTTTTGTAGAATATTCGAGACAGTTTACGAGACCGTTGAATGATTTATCTAACCAATTTAATACGTTATTATCTGCAATTGCGGGTGCAGAAAGAGTATTTGAAGTATTAGATGAGGAAAGAGAAGAAGTAGATGAAAAAACGGCTAGCGTGATAAAAGAAATAAAAGGAGAAGTTCTATTCAAGCAAGTTTCTTTTTCATACGAAACAGATAAGGAAATATTGAAGGATATTAGCTTTAAAGTAAATCCTGGCGAAACTATAGCATTGGTTGGACCAACTGGAGCTGGAAAAACGACGATTATCCAACTTATCACGAGATTTTATGATGCAACAGCAGGAAGTATATTAGTAGATGGTCATGAGATTACTAAATTAAAAAGAGAAAGTCTACGATCACATATGGGATTTGTTCTTCAGGATAGTTACCTATTTGAAGGAACGATACGGGAAAATATTCGCTATGGCAGGCTGAATGCAACGGATGAGGAAGTGGAGCATGCAGCAAAGATGGCTAATGCACATAGTTTCATTGAACATCTCCCGGAAGGTTATGATACGATTCTTTCAGCGAATGGAAACGGCATAAGTCAGGGTCAAAAGCAGCTATTATCCATATCCCGAGCAATCCTTGCCGATCCATCTATTCTTATTCTTGATGAAGCAACAAGTAGTATTGATACGATTACAGAAGTGAAAATTCAAGACGCCTTAAAGCGCTTGATGAAAGGGAAAACTAGTTTTGTTGTTGCTCATCGACTGAATACGATTAAACATGCAGATATGATCCTTGTCTTGGATAAGGGAATGATTATCGAAAAAGGTTCCCATGATGAATTATTGAAAAAACGAGGATTTTATTATGAATTACATCAAAACCAGTTTACAGAAGCAACAGAATAGATTTTACTAAACAAAATGTCATCTTCTTATCTGACCACACCGATTGGTCAGTACGACAATTAACCTGAAAATAACAGTATTTCCTTCTTCTTATTGCTGTAAATATAAGAGGTTTAGGGAATGCTGTTCCTTTTTTAAATATAATAGTATTGGATAAAAATGATATTTGACTGACTGGTCATTTTTGTTTACAATAAAGGTAGATTCGGTGCCAGTCAACACCCGAAAATAGTTTGACTTATATAAAAGGTGGATGTTGAAAATGAAAACAATTGACCAAATTATTGAATTTTTAAAGAGTATCGGAGTAGACGCAGAAAAGGTTTATAGGAATCCAAAGGAGACTTACTAGTTGATGGAAAGTGTAAAACAACTCAAAACATATATGGAAGATAATCATTTTGATTTACATGAATTATCAAATGAACTTAATGAATGGAAAAATAGCTTAATCATATACAATTTTGCCTTAGATGAGATAAATACGAAATTAAAAATTTTAAATGAAGAATTTCAATTTATTCATAACCATAATCCGATCGAACATATAAAATCTCGAATTAAGGATCCAAGAGGAATTATGCAAAAGCTACATCGAAAAGGACATGCTATCACAATTGAAAATGCAAAGAAATATATACATGATATCGCAGGTGTTCGTATTACATGCTCTTTCATTTCGGATATTTATGAAATCTATAATCTTATAGAAAAGCAAGACGATATTAAAGTTCTAGAGGTAAAGGATTATATTAAAAATCCAAAACCAAATGGCTACAAAAGCTTACATTTAATCATCAGTATTCCTGTATTTTTAAGTACTGGAATGCAAGAAGTATGTGTCGAAATTCAAATAAGAACGATTGCGATGGATTTTTGGGCAAGTCTGGAGCATAAAATATATTATAAATTCGATAAAGATGTTCCTGGACATTTGCTAAATGAATTAAAGGAAGCAGCAGATGCAGCACATGAATTAGATGTAAAAATGAAGAAAATTAAAGATCGTGTCGATATTTTCCAAACTGTAGGTAAACATCAGACTTTAATTTAATTTTTTTAGGGAAGCTTCCTCAAGGATGACCTTCCCTTTTTTAATGAAGATGATTCAAAATCAGCAGATATGATTCAAAATCAGCAGATATGATCCAAAATCAGCGGATATGATCCAAAATCAGCAGATATGATCCAAAGTCAGCGGATATGATCCAAAGTCAGCAGATATGATCCAAAGTCAGCGGATATGATCCAAACCCAGCGATTATATTCCCACCTCCCCACATCAAAAATATAATCCCCCTCAATAAATAAGGTTTCATATCAATTTTGCAGTAAATAATTTATAATAAAAAGACATATTTTAAGGTTAGATGCAATTCGTCTAACTTTTGCTTAAAAAGGAGAACGACATGAAAGAACAGCAATTTTGGAATACATTTAAACCGTTTATACAACAAAACTGGGAAAAAGCAAATTTTAAACAAGCGACATCTATTCAAGAACAATCTATACCGCTTATTTTGGAGGGGAAAGATGTAATTGCTGAATCTCCGACAGGAACAGGAAAAACACTAGCTTATTTACTGCCGGTTTTAAATAAAATTGATACGGAATCAAAGAATATCCAGGCGATTTGTCTTGCTTCCTCTCAAGAGCTTGTCATGCAAATTTTGGCAGAGGTACAAAAATGGGGGGAAGGTAGCGGTATTCGTTCTGCTTCTTTTATTGGGGGAGCAAATGTAAAAAGACAATTAGAAAAGCTAAAAAAACACCCTCATCTTGTTATTTGTACACCTGGAAGAGCATTAGAGCTGATTAAGCAGAAAAAATTAAAAATGCATGAAGTAAAAACTGTTGTATTAGATGAAGCGGATCAATTATTGGTTGCCGAGCATGTGGAATCTGTAAGACAAATTCTTAAAGCTACTTTAAAGGATAGACAAGTTGTCTTATTTTCCGCAACCTTACCAAAACAAACAGAAGTTATTGCAAATGAACTTGTTCAAGATGGAGAAATTATCCGTGTTAAAAAAGACATGGTAATAGATGCAGCGGAAGTGGAGCATATTTATTTTCAAGCAGAGTATCGTGATAAAGTAAAACTATTGGAGCCTATTTCTCGATTAGAAAATGCAAAAATTCTTGTGTTTGTAAAAGATATTGGGAATTTAAGTGTGATTCATGAAAAATTGACATATAAAAATATTCATACGAGTATTTTACATTCTGATTTAAATAAAATGGAACGCCAAAAGTCGTTAAATGATTTTCGAACTGGAAAGAGAAATATGCTATTAGCAACAGATGTGGCAGCGAGAGGACTTGATATTCAAAACATTACACATGTAGTCCATTATGATTTAGCTACAAATCAGACACAGTATATTCATCGTTCTGGCAGAACTGGGAGATTTGGTGCATCAGGAGTGGTTGTTAGTTTGGTTACGGATAGAGAAGAAAGAGAACTGAAACAAATGGCCAAAAATCTTAATTTAAAATTGTCGCGCAAAAGCTTTTATCATGGGGAAATCGTCGATTATCAATCGAGAGCAAAAAGATAATAACATACAATCAATTAAAGCTGTCGTCAACCGAAATGAGTAGGTTAGACGACAGCTTTTTACTTTGGATGAAAAGAGAATAGAACCATTCTTTAAAAAAAAATGTACAGGAAAGCAAAAGCTAAACAGAGTATCGTAGATAAAAATGAAAATATAGGCATAAAAATGGAGAAATTTCACAAGATAATACCATAAATAAACAAAGCGCTTAAAGGAAGGGTATAATGGTAACTTTTGCTTATCTATTAGTGTTTACATCTATGGGGATTTTGACCATTGGTTTAGATATTTTTGTGTTTCATGAGGGGTTTATGAAATGTTTTAAAAAAATTTATGAAGCGGAAGTTGGTGCAGGTGCAATAACAATTGTATTTACTGCAATATTTGGCTTCGCATGGTCTATCGTTGTGGATTTTCGATTATGGAAAAATAAAAAACAGGGTAAGCAGAAAACGCAAGGATGAAGTTTTTTCGTATTTAAAAGAACTGTGTACTAACCATTTATTTCGGCTTACCGGGAAGTAGGTCCCTAAAAAGAATAGAAATGTAGAGAACACAAGAGCCTATAAAAGTCCAATTGGTTCTTAACTAACAATGTGCAATGGATAAATCCCCACTGCTTGAAGGATCACTTTATCTAGTAAAGTGGCTAACTTAAATAGCGAATTGTTTTAGTGTGCTTTCACTCTTAGGAGAAGGGTATAAGAATAGCCTCATCAGTCTTGGAAAGCAACTTAGATAAATCTCTTTCTATAATGTAGGTATACATATCAAAAGAACTTGTTTTTAAATTTGTATACATATGAACCAAGGCGCTTGCGCTTTTCTAAAAGGAAGTGTGTTATAGCATGTTAAAAGAAAACATTTCATTAACTCAATTGGCAGCGGTAATTTTTAATTTCCAAATTGGTAGTACGATTGTAATTGGTCTTGGAATAAAAGCGAAGGAGGATGCATGGATTGTTCTTCTGATAGCTTTAGGATTAGGCATCATTATTACTTTGTTTTTTATTTATATGGCGTCTTTAGCACCAGGGAAAAATTTATTTGAGATGTTTGAGTATTGTTTTAGTCGGCCGATTGCGATTAGTCTGAGTTTTATTTATGCGATTTATTTTTTTTATTATGGCTGTCGGATTATACGAGATTTTGGAGAGCTAATTGCAAGTACGGTCCTTCCTTTAACGCCAATTGAAGTATCTACGGTCATGCTTGTGCTAATAATCGGATATATTTTGTATATGGGATTAGAGGTTCTTGCGAGAACAGCGGAAATTTTCACTCCTTATGCGTTTGCCTTTAATATTCTCTTGTTTATTTTTTTGTATGCTGGAAATAACCTTGATTTCTCGAATATTCGACCAATATTAAAGGAGGGATTTAAGCCACTATGGAGTGTTGTTTTTCCCTATGAAATTGTAAGACCATATGGACAATTGCTAGTGCTGACTGTCATATTGAGCAATGTATCGAACGCAAAATATAGCAAAAAAATAATTATTTATAGTGTCCTTCTATCAAGTCTGTTATTGCTGGTAACGTCGCTGATGATTATTTTGTCTTTAGGGCATGATATTGCTTTACGCTCCAATTTTCCATTGTTAAGTGCAGCACGGCTTGTTTCAATCGGCAATTTCCTGCAACGAATAGATGCTATTGTCGTTTTCTGTATGATGCTAGGAACACTCGTAAAAAGCTGTATCTATATTTATGGAGGATTAAAAGCTTTAGAATATATGTTTAAGCAGACATTTCGATATTTTGCCATTCCAATGGTTTGTATTATAGGCGTTTTTACAACATTAATTGCTCGAAATTATTCGGATCATATGAATGAAGGGCTGCAGTCTAATCCCTTTCTATTACATATTCCTCTGCAATTTGGGTTACCAGTACTTATGGTGTTTATTATGTTAATAAAACATTGGAATAAATCTAACTCTAAGAAAAAAGTGAATAAGGATTATACAGAGCACGGTTCATAAAGAAGGATGGTGTGTAATAAAAGAAAGGGATTTTGGAATAAAGTAATCTTTATGCTTCAAATAGCAATGAACTAGATGACTTTTGGATGAAAATTAAAACCAATAAGGTGCTGAATGATTATGTTGACAGAAAAACTATCTTTAACTCAAATATTTACGATGCTTATAAATTTCCTGCTTGGAAGTTCTGTCGTAGTTGGTATAGGAATTGATGCCAAACGAGATGCATGGCTAGTTATCTTAGTTGGTATGTTTGTCGGCTTAATTATAATGAGTTTTTATCTTTATTTAATGTCATTGCTACCAGGGAAAAATCTATATGAAATGATAGAATACTGTTTCTCCAGAAAAGTTGCTATCTTATTTGCTCTCGTTTATTTAAATTATTTTATCTATATTTCTGCAAGGGTTATTAGAGACTTTGGGGAAATGATCACTTCTGCCATTCTTCCTGCAACTCCTATAGAATTCACGATACTAACGCTTATGTTAGTAATTGGCTATATCTTATATTTAGGTGTTGAAGTTTTAGGAAGAACAGCAGAAATATTTAGCCCTTATATGTTTGTATTTGTATTCTTGTTGTTTATTCTATTATACGCTGGCGGAAAAATTAATCTTACTAATGTGCAACCAATTCTTAGTGGTGGATTTAAACCAATAATTAAGTCTGCCATTCCATCTATTATTGCCTTTCCTTATGGAGAGCTAATAGCTTTTACTGTTATTTTAGCAAATATAGGAGATTTTAAAGCGGCTAGGAAGATATGCTTGATAAGTGTTTTTATAGCAAGTTTAATCTTATTGTCTTCCGACTTTCTCATCATTGCTACTTTAGGAGAAAACACAGCAGTTCGTGCAAATTTTCCATTATTAATTTCTGCTAGGCTCGTTAGTATTGGTGAGTTTCTTGAAAGAATAGATGTGTTAGTTGTGTTTATTATGATGTTAGGAATATTGATTAAAAGTTCTGTGTTTTTATATGGTGGTTTAAAAGGAATAGAGTATATCTTTAAGATTCCTTTTCGTTATTTTGCAATGCCGGTTTCCTGTATTACAGCGATGTTTTCTATCTTTATTACTTTAGACTTTTCCGATCATCTGGTGGAGGGGTTAAATGTGGATATATTTCTACTACATATTCCACTTCAATTTGCATTACCTATTTTTGTCTTGTTTGTATTACTAGTGAAAAAATGGAAGGAACAAAGGAATGAAAAAAGGGGGGTAAAAGCATGAATTATTTTAAAAAAATAATGTCTATAAATAGCAAAAATGAAATACCCTCTAATGTCGTTCCAACCAAAGCAAAAGAGATAGGCATAGATAAACTGACCTATGAAGCATTAAAGGAGATAATTAATTCAACCTTTGGGAATACGGCTGATTTGCAGTCTGATGTGATCCGAGTAGGCAAAAGTGAAGGATGTATTTACTATTTAGAAACAGTAGTTAATACGGAAATGTTAAAAGAAATGTTAGGAAATACGTTAGAGAATTCAGCAGAAAAAGATATTACCATAGAAACAGTGGAAGATTTGCAGAATCTGAGTAAAAAAAGCTTTGGTGTATCTGGATATAAATTATTGAAGACGGTTAATCATATCGTCTCTTCTATCTTGGAAGGTCGTATCGTGATTGTTTTCAGAGGAGTTGGACAGGCGCTTAGTTTAAATTATTTAAATAGTGAAGGAAGAGCAGTAGCAGAGCCTACTACGCAAACAGTAGTAAGGGGACCAAAGGACTCTTTTGTAGAGGATGCCACGACAAATATAAATTTAATAAGAAAAAGAATAAGAAATCATCACTTGCGTTTTGAAAAATTTATGCTTGGTAACGAAACACGTACAAATGTTTACATGGGTTATATGTATTCTATTGTGAACGAAAAAATATTAGAAGAAGTACGATCAAGATTAAATAAGATTGATATTTCGGCCGTGTTCGAGTCTGCCAATGTGGAAGAACTAATTGTAGATAAAAGCTTGACTGTTTTTCCATTAGCATTGAATACAGAGCGTCCAGATGCAGTGGCAACTTATTTAATGGATGCGAAGATTGTCATTATTATTGATGGATCACCATTTGTATTAATTGTTCCAGCTGTTCTTACTGATTTTTTCACTTCTCCAGAAGATAACTATCAAAACTATTTTATGAGTAGCTTTGTTCGTATCATTCGATATATATCCTTTATGATTGGTTTAATTATGCCTTCCGCTTATGTAGGTATACTAACCTTTCACCCCGAGCTTTTACCAACCACTTTATTATTAAGTGTTATTGCTCAACGGGAGGATGTTCCATTTCCTGCAGTAGTGGAAGTATTTATTATGGAAATTACCTTTGAGATTTTAAGAGAGGCAGGGGTAAGAATGCCTCGGGCTGTTGGGCAAACGGTTTCTATAGTAGGTGCATTAGTTATAGGACAGGCAGCTGCTGAAGCGGGGATCATTTCCAATATTATGGTTATCATTGTGGCAATAACTGCGATTGCTAATTTCGTTTTCCCGAATTATAATTTTGCAAACGCATCTAGGCTTATTCGCTTCGTACTTATCATCGTTGCATCTATATTAGGTTTATATGGCGTTCTTTTAGTACTTGTATTCATGGTTGCGCATTTAAGTTCACTTCGTTCCTTTGGGGTTCCATACTTAGCACCGGTTGCTCCATTTATCGTCGAAGATCAAAAAGATGTATTTGTCCGCTTTCCACTATGGTCAATTAGTAAGCGGCCATCCTATTTAAGCCCAAATGCAAAGAATAAGCAAAAGCCACAAGGTTCTCCTTCTCCCCCTAAACAGGAAAGTGGGAATAAAAAGTGAAAAAAATCGGTGTCTTTCTATGTATACTAAACTGTTTATTTCTATTAACGGGTTGTTGGGATAGAAAAGAATTATCAGAAATTAAGGTAGTAGCAGGGATGGCAATCGATAAAGGGGAAAATGCGAAATATAAAGTAACGGTTGAGGCATTAAATGCTGCTGAGCTAAATACTCAATCTGCATCTGGAAATGCCCCTACGTTGGTTGAAGGAATTGAAGGGGATTCTATCTCTGAAATTACACATCTTTTTAATGAGTATTATGCTCAGCTTCTTATCTTCTCACATATGAAAGTACTAGTAATCAGCGAGGAAATAGCAAGCGCAGGAAGGCTTGATTTTATTGACTTCCTGGAAAGAAATAGAGAAATAAGAGATGATTTTAACATTATCATTGCTAAAGATGGAAAAGCAGAAGATATTTTAAAAATAGCTGCCCATTATAGAAAGGCATCTTCTTTAAAGATATCTCCACAGTTGGATCATTTGCTGGAAGACTGGGGAGGGGATCCTGGCATGAGCATTATTAATTTTATCTCCGAACTTAATTTGGAAGGAAAAGAACCAGTGCTTGCTGCTGTCCGGCTAAAGGGCGATGTGGAAAAAGGAATGAGTACGGAGAATATTAGGAAGGTAACTCCTGATGCAATTGTAGAGGTGGATTCACTGGCAATTTTTAAAAATAGCAAGCTGGCCGGGTTTCTGAGTTTAGAAGATTCCAGGAACTATTTATGGATAAGAAATGATGTAAAGACAACTTCTTTATCCATCGAATGCGAAAAAGGAGACTTTAGTGCTATTCGCGTTGCAGAATCACAAACAGAAGTAACTTCTAAGTGGAAGAATAATAAACCTTCTATTCATGTGGGGATAAAAGCAGAAGGGTATATTGAAGGAACACAATGCTATAAAAGCGTGGAAGAGCTAGGAACAATTGAAAAATATGAACAGCTGGTAAATAAAACTTTTTCAAAAAAAATAGCTGATACCATTACGAATGTTCAAAGACAATACGAAGCTGATATCTTTGGATTCGGAGAAGTGATGAGAAGACAGGATTATCACGCATTTATGAAGGTGAAAGATAAATGGGACAAGGAATTTGCTAAAGCAGATGTAAAAGTAGATGTGGATTTTGTGCTGAGAAGGTCTGGAATTCGTTCGAAAAGCTTCTTAACTGAAACGGAAAAATAAAATGGATGTACGAGAAAAAAGCTGTTCAACGTGAACAGCTTTTTTCTAAGTCTTTATTAGGATTAGTTCCCTCTAAGACTAAAGTTGTAGATGAAAATCAAGCTAAGGCATGTTATGAAAAAAACACAAGGAAGGTAACATAGTAGATAAGAAAGGAGCGAAACACAAAATGAAAAAATTTGGTTTATTTCTTATTGGAGCAGCTGCTTCTATTATCCTTTTATCACAGATAGGTCCATTACTAGGTTTAGTTATTAGTGCAGCCATTCTATATTTTGCCTTTAAACAATTTGTGAAGGCAACAAGTACATTAGGCAAGATAGGTTGGGGGATTGGTGGAGTCATTATGCTTGTAATAACTGCAAGTAACCTGCCAGCTATTATCGGATTGGCAGCCGCTTATGTATTGTATCTAGTTTATAAAAAATGGAATAACAATAAGCAATCCATTATTACAAAAAAATCTGATGATCCATTTCAAAATTTTGAAAAGCAATGGTCAGAATTAAATAAATAAGTAAAGGAGAGAAATTAGCATGGCGAATTTATTAGAAAGAATGAAAAATACAGTATTGGCGGACATTAATAATTTATTAGATAAGAAGGAAGAAAAAAATCCGCTAGCTCTTTTAAATCAATATGTAAGAGAATGTGAAAAAGAGACAGATAAAGTAAAAAAATTAGTGGAAAGACAATATAAATTAAAAGAAGAGTTCTTAAAAGAACTACATCAAGCAAAAGAGATGGCAGAAAAAAGAAAAAGACAGGCAGAGGTTGCTAGTAAAGCAGAAGAAGAAGAGCTTTATTCCTTTGCTCAGCAAGAACAAACTCATTATGAAGATAGAGTAGTACGTTTAAATGAGTCGTTGAAAAATACAGAGCAGCAATTGCATGAGATCGAAACAAAATATATGGATATGAAGCATAAATTAAAAGATATGAAGATACGTCAAATGGAGCTGATGGCAAAAGAAAACATAACAAAAGCTCACCATACAATGAATAAAGTATTAGAAGAAAAACAAGTAAATCCAACAAATCAAGCACGCTTTGCTGAAATGGAACAATATATTGAAAAACTAGAGAACAAGATAAATACAGAATATTATAAACAAACAATGGATGAAAAATTAGCGGCATTAGAGAAAGATATGCTAAAAAAAGAAGATGACTCCATTTCTCTTTAAAAAAATGGTATCCTAAAAGAGGTTGGCAAGTAAAGCTAGCCCTTTTATTTATGATATATTAAGCAAACACGGACCTATGTAAGCTCTGTCAAAGAGTGATGAATTATTATATGTGATAAGCCTACTCGTTTAACGAAGAGTATATATGAACAAAGTGGGAAGAGGCATAATGAATTTTCACCACAAAGCCACAAAGAAGGGAGAGAATAGCCAATGTTTAAACAACTAAAAGATAATTATGCAAATTGGGTTTATGTGGTTGGAGGGTTTTTCTTATTAGAACTCTTTGTCTTTAATCCAGGACTAATCTTTTCCCTTCTTGTTTCAATTGGCATGATGTATATATCCAAAAAATCACTAAAAGGCGGAATCGGAAAAATCCTTTTTTGGATTGGTTCCCTGCTGTTAATCGTTAGTATTCTAAATATGGTTACAGTGAAAATTATATTATTTATAATCCTTGCCTATTATCTTTATCAATTATTTCAAAAAAAGAACACGACCGATGTAATCAAACCAATTATTAAAGATAAGCATTCAGTAACGCATACAGAAGAACCAATAATAAAGAAAAAGCAATTATTTACTAATTCATTCTATAATCGTCATATCACTCCAGATCATGTATATGAATGGCATGATATTAACATTCAATGTGGCATAGCGAATACGACGGTGGATCTTAGCTATACTGTTTTGCCAGAGGGTGAAACGGTCATCATGATTAAAAATATTGTCGGTGATGTAAAGCTATTTATTCCTTACGATATGGAAGTTAGCATTAATCACTCTGTTTTATTCGGTTCTTATCATATTTTTGGCGAAACGGAAGAGAATGCTTGGAACCAAAACGTAAGTATCCGGACAGCTAATTTTGATCAAGCAGAGACAAGAGTGAAAATATTGACCTCTTTTATTGCTGGTAACTTAGAGGTGAAAAGAATATGAGTATTATCGCAAGACAGATTTTGTGGGGAGTGTGCACATCCCTTCTTTTACTTATGTTCTTTTCGATTTGCTATTTAGTTGTTTTTCCGCCAACAGAATGGGGAGCTTTATGGGAAAAAGAAATAATGGGCGTTCCGTTTGTTTTATTTTTAATCAGTGTCGATATTACATTGGGTATCCTAATTGGTTATTTGTCCGGATTTTCCTGGAAAAAACAAATTCGTTCCATTGAAACAACATTACATACAATGGATAAAATGGAGTTTCAACCCATCGAACCAATTGGCTCAACCGAGGAGCTACAATCATTAAGCTATAAAATGATTCAATTGCAGAATCAATTAGTAGAACAAACAAAGCTCTCTCAAAAGCTTGTGAATGAGAAAGCAGAGGATCAAGAAGTAAAGGTCCAAAGTGTCATTATCGCAGAAAGAAATAGACTTGCAAGAGAATTACATGATTCCGTCAGCCAACAATTATTCGCAGCATCCATGCTATTGTCAGCGATTAATGAGACAAGACCGAAAACAAATGATTTGGAATCAAGGCAACTACAGCTAGTGGAGGAAACGATCCAACAATCTCAATTAGAAATGAGAGCTTTATTGCTTCATTTACGACCAGCTGCATTAAAAGGGAAATCTTTAAAAACAGGCATTATTGAATTATTGCATGAGCTTAAGCAAAAGGTATCGTTAGAAATAGAATGGAAATTAGAGGATATTAATTTAGATAAAGGGATGGAGGATCATCTTTTTCGAATTCTTCAAGAATCTGTATCCAATACCTTGAGACATGCAAAGGCAACTTCCTTAGAGGTTCAGCTTATCCAAAGAGAGGCATTTGTCATTTTACGAATAATAGATGATGGTGTCGGCTTTAATGTGGAGAAGAGAAAGGCGGGCTCATATGGTCTTCAAAACATGCATGAAAGAGCGGCGGAGATTGGCGGAGTATTAAAACTAATTAGCTTGGAAAATAAAGGTACACGCTTGGAAGTAAAGGTTCCGATTTTGGAAAGAAAGGAGGATACAAATGATTAGAGTATTACTGGTTGATGATCATGAAATGGTACGTATTGGAGTTTCCTCTTATTTATCTGCTCAAATAGATATAGAAGTGGTGGGAGAAGCGGAAAATGGCAAGAGAGCAGTAGAGCTTGCACTCGAATTAAAACCAGATGTCATTTTAATGGATTTAGTAATGGAAGAAATGGATGGTATTGAAGCAACACGGCAAATTGTAGAAGCATGGGAGGATGCAAAGATAATTATTGTCACTAGCTTTCTTGATGATGAGAAAGTCTACCCTGCTCTACAGGCTGGCGCTACAAGCTATATGCTCAAAACATCGAAGGCAAGTGAAATAGCAAGAGCCGTGCGCGAAACATTTCAAGGACAAATTGTGCTAGAACCAGAAGTAACCGATAAAATGATGACAAAAATGCGGGAAAAGAAAGCAACGCCTCTTCATGAAGAATTAACCGCAAGAGAAATGGAAATTCTTTTATTAATGGCAGAAGGAAAAAGCAATCAGGAAATTGCGGACCATTTATTTATTGCATTAAAAACAGTAAAAACGCATGTGAGCAATATACTAAGCAAACTACAAGTGCAGGATAGAACCCAAGCAGTTATTTATGCTTTTAAACACTCTCTTGTAGAATAAGTAAGCTAAACCCTTTGATATGAAGCAAATAATCTCTTAATCAAACGTTTAATTAATACATTTCTCTCTCTTCTATTTAAGAAAAAGATAATCTAGGAAAATATTTTTCGAACTTGTCTCATATGATGATAAAGAAGAGAAAAATAAACACACATCTTTTACTTATATGTTTGTGGAAGATAGATTGAGGGAGAGATTCATGAGTTCATTTTACAAAGGGACCTTCTTGTTAATTGTAACAGCGTTTTTTGGCGAATGTATTGAATTCATCATTAATATGGTAATGGCAAGGGAACTTGGAGAACATGGACTAGGACTATTCATGACAGTGCTGCCTACTATTTTTCTCATTGTTCTACTAGCTACCTTTGAATTACCAACATCTATTTCAAAATTTATAGCAGAAAAAGATTCGAAGTATCATTTGTCGATGCTTCAGCAAGTGCTAAAGTGGACCATTATTTTTACTATATTTCTAACAATCATCGCATCTATTATCATACCTTTTATCCCTATTTTTAATTCCTATCACCCACTCTTAAAGTGGCTAGTCATTTTCCTATTGCCGATTATTTCCTTCACCTCTATTGCGAGAGGATACTTCATGGGAAAACAGCAGATGGGGAAAATCGCAGCTTCCAATTTTCTGAAAAAAATCATTCAGCTAGGATTATTAGTCTTTTTATTTCAGTGGTTTTCCTTTGACTTAAATACCTCTGTATTAATTGCCTTTTTTACAATTGTCGGAAGTGATACAGTCGTATTATTGTACTTATTGCATATGTTTTTCGTGCAGTATCAACGGATTAAAAAAGGAAAGAATGAAAGCATGAATGGAAAAGTAATTTGGAAAGATTTATTATCCGTCTCTATCCCGACTACGGGTCTCCGAATTTTTCATGCGTTAACGCATGCCATTCAGCCTTTTTTAATTAAAGGAGCGTTAGTAGCATCAGGAATAACTGCTGCGAACGCAACAGAACAGTATGGAATGCTTGCTGGGATAGCGATGACAATTGGATTTTTTCCAGCCTTTATATCCCATAGCTTTATGACGATGCTAATACCGACTGTTTCGAAAGCATATGTTCAAAAGGACTATACAAAACTACAAAAATTATTGCAGCAGGTCATGATTATAACTGCTATTTACGGGACTATTGCTGTTGGGGTTTTTTATTTTTACGCGGATACACTGACGATGACCTTTTTCCATTCCACTCAAGCTGCAATAATTGTTCAGCTTCTATGGCCATATTTTTTACTTCATTACTTTACCATTCCCATGCAAGCATATTTAATTGGCTTGGGCTTACTAAAGGACGCGGTTTTTCATAGTATTTGGTCAACTTCTTTCTCCTATGCAGCTATTTATTATTTGGGTTCTTTAAGTCAGCTTCAAATGAGTGGAATTGCGATTGGAATGAATTTGGGAGCAGTCATCTTAGCCTCGCTACACTATTTAACGATATGCAAAAAAATAGGGATTTCGATATGGTTAACACCAGTAAATAAGCTTCGCTAAAAAATTTTGAAAAAAGTGTAGGGATTCGCACATTCCTTAACGTTTATTAAGTAGAATCGTAAAAAAGGGAAGGGGAAAGAGAAAGAAAATGGAATCCCTAATAGATAAAAAACGTTTAATGGAAAATGAAGAGGAATTATTTGAACAAGTAGTGAAAGAAAATGGAAAATCAATTTATATTTATATATTATCTCTCGTTAAACATAAAGAACTAGCAGAAGATTTGTATCAGGAAGTATTAATTTCAGCTTATACATCATTTGGATACTTTGAGGATGTTCAGAAAGTGAAAAGCTGGCTCTATAAAATAGCTCTTAATAAATGTAGAGATTATTGGCGAAAAGAAAAAACATCGAAGAAATTTTGGGAAGAGTCTGTTTATACATATGCGAGAGAAACTTCGGTGGCTCTGGAACCAGAGGAAACTTTAATAAGCAAATGCGAAAAAGAAGAAATGATTGATACATTAGAAGAACTACCTAATATGTATAAAGAGCCTTTACTTCTTTTCTATTATCATAATCAAACATTAGTAGAAATTAGTAACCATACAAAAACACCATTATCCACGGTGAAAACAAGAATGAAGCGAGCAAAGGATCAATTAAAGCCAAAGGTTATGAATAAAAAAATAGCTTATTTATAAAATAAAAATCGAATGAGTGGGGGATGAAAATCCCCCACTCATTCGATTTTAACATCCTCTAATAGTCGAAAGCTTCTCCAACCTGATAAAAATCTACTTAAGTTTCTGCTACTTTATTATTTCGCTGTTTGTTATAGTAATGCACGCTATACATAGCACCTTCATTTACCATATTGTTGTCACCGATATCATCTGGAGCGGGATTTCCTGCTTTAGAAAGTAAATCTTCTTTTTGCGTAGAATGGAATTTGTTTTTAAAGCGATTAAGCATATCTTTTCCTTTATCTGTGAAAAGGAAAAAGCTTCCCACACCTGCTCCAACGATTGCAAAGGTACGCATTGAATTTTTTCCAAACATTAGAGAATCCCTCCTAATTTCATTCTATTCTTTATTTACCCTATTTTAAGTTTTACAAACTATGTTCAGGGAATAATAAGAAGAAAAACTAGTAAAGGGGGATTCAAGTGAAAAAATATCGATTAGAGAACTGGGATTGGTATCAGTTGTTGGAAGAAGCGGATATACAAGAAGTTTCCATTGAAAAAGGACCGTTAATCAATACATGGTTCCGCGAGATAAAAGATAAACGTACCAACTATCTTCACATTGATACCTCCGTAGAAGATCAGGAAATATTAAGTGGCTCCCTTATCTATCACAGGGAGATAGATAAAAAAGAAGAGTATGAAATTTTTCATTTTTATCTATCCAATGATACGTTAATCACCTTTGATTATAAAGATAATAGCTTACATATTGATAGAAATAACTTCATTCAAGAAATAAAGCGGGCGCAAACGCCGATTGAAGGGTTTATGGTTATTTTAGGGAAGATTATGACAGAGATTTTGTACCATATTGATTCGTATGAGCAACAGCTAGATGAATTGATTTGGGATGTAAAAGACAGAAATAGTATAAAAACATTAGATAAAGTATATCAATCAAGACATGAACTTCTTATTTGGAAGAATGTAATGATTCCTTTTCTTGAAATAAGATATTCGTTAGAGGAAGCATTTGGAAATGAGCTTGCAAAGGGAAAAGAATATGCTCGCATTAGTAAAAGAATTGAAAGAGGATTAACCTTGGTGGAAGAATACCAGAAAGAATTAAATAATCTGGTCGATTTTGAAGAGGTCGTTTCACAGCATAGAGGGAATGAAATTATGAAAACTCTTACGGTCTTTACGACGTTATGCACACCCATAATGGCTTGGGGAGCATTATGGGGAATGAACTTCAAAATAATGCCAGAGCTAGAATGGAAGCTAGGGTATCTTTTTTCTTTAGGGATTATTGTCGGGTCTACTGTCGCTGTATTTTTCTATCTCAAATCAAGAGGATGGATGGGAGATCTGCTAAAGGCACGTAAAAAAAATTCCTTTTTTCGATAACTCTTTTCTAATCAAAATTAGACTCTCCATCATAAATTAGCATATAATAATGAAGGTAGTTATGGTAATTATATTCCCACAGTTATCAAGGAGGATATATGGAAGAGTCTAAATTTTGTAGTGAATCACTTGTTGTGAAAACAAGCATTGTTTTTCCAACAGACACAAATACTTATGGGACACTATTTGGTGGCAAGCTTATGGCATATATTGACGATACAGCTGCAATCTCAGCTATGCGTCATGCAAGAAGAGGAATCGTTACAGCTTCGACAGATTCAGTCGATTTTTTGTATCCGATTCATGAGGGTAATGCTGTTTGTTTAGAAGCCTTTGTTACCTATACAGGGACTTCATCTATGGAGGTTTTTGTAAAAGTAAATGCAGAGGATTTAATTTCTGGAGAACGTCATTTATGTGCACTTAGTTTTCTAACAATGGTTGCCATCGATGAGCATGGAAAACCGACAAAAGTTCCGAAAGTTATCCCACAGACGGAAGAAGAAAAGAATTTATATGAATCTGCGAAGGAACGAGCAGAAGCAAGAAAAAAACGGAAGAAAGAAACAGAGGAGCTTGCAAAGAAATATAGAAATTTAAGATAATTGGTTGGGAGAATGGCAGAGACATGTCATTTTCTCGCTGATCTATTCCTAAACGATAGAAGTACTCGCTAAACAATGATTGGATTTGTCGAAGGAACATCCCTTGGTTATATAAGATTTTCCATATTGGTAAATAAATCGATATTAGATGCTGTCGAAATATCAAATTATTTTCCAGGAAATGATGGGAATTTCCGATATCTTGTCTAATAACATTGTCTGATTTTGCAGGAGTAATTTTCCTTGCCCATAAATCATCCTAATTACAGGGGATAGATATAAGGAGGTAAAAATGAAAATATTTTCCCTTTCCTATTTTGTGGTTACAAGGAAAATGGACTTAAACATTCAGATTATTGAAGAAGAAAAAAATCTTATTTTATGGAGTGATAGAGTTACAAGCGACGAGCATACATTTCATTTAAATGTGATACATGACATTTCTTTTAAACCATCAAGCAATCGCTATAAAATGCTTTACTTACATACAAATCGAGGAGTATTTTCTTTTATTGTAAAGGATAATCCAGAGGAAATGATTCGATTAATCAAAAGTCGGATAGAGGGTTATCAATAAAGCAAGGAATAAAATGCTGTTGGGGTTTCACTAAAAAAGGTTTGAGCAAGGAGGTCAATGGCCTCTTTACTCAAACCTTTTTTCTAGGTAAGAATAAGTCTTTGGAAGTCAATGGGCTTCCCGCACATTCCATACGATAAGTCACCCTCAAATTGCTATTGCGTTTCGTGTGCTCCATCTCATATTCCTCTGAAAGGGTGTTCTCCGTGTTCTAATCTCTCTCGGATAGAATGCCGAATATACGCAAAATGCTTATAAATAAATTTAAGAAATCAAGGTACAGATTTAAGGCCATTAAAGGAACTTGATCTGCTGTTACGCCATAATGCTTCATTCGATTGAAATCATATAGAACATATCCGCTAAATACAAGCACACCGATGAAGGAGTATGCGAGCATGCCACCTGTTGCTAATGGCCAAAAGATATTGAAAATCCCGATAGCAATTAAGGCGATTACGGAAGCAAGTAGCATTCCTCTTAAGAAAGAGAAGTCGCGCTTTGTTTTAGTCGCATAAATAGCGACTCCGGCGAACACAATAGTTGTGGTACCTAAGGCATTTATGACAACATTTCCTCCAACCGTGGATACATAATAAGATACGATTGGAAATGTCGTGATGCCAGAAATAAACGTAAAGATAAATAAGAAACCATAGGATAATGATTTTCCTCTTCTTGCGAAAATGGCGATTAATA
>NZ_DALZDK010000053.1:0-23229 GCF_031978665.1 Niallia sp.
AAAGAGGTTTTCATAAGGTGGATGAACGCCAAAAAAGCAGGAGGAAAAGGGAAAAAGAGGTTTTCATAAGGTGGATGAACGCCAAAAAGGCTGGAGGAAGAGGGAAAAGAGGTTTTCATAATCCGGATGAACGCCAAAATAGCTGGGGGAAAAGGGAAAAGTGGTTTTCATAAGGTGGATGAACGCCAAAAAAGCAGGGGAAAAGGAAAAAGAGGTTTTCATAAGGTGGATGAACGCCAAAAAAGCAGGAGGAAAAGGGAAAAAGAGGTTTTCATAAGGTGGATGAACGCCAAAAAGGCTGGAGGAAGAGGGAAAAGAGGTTTTCATAATCCGGATGAACGCCAAAATAGCTGGGGGAAAAGGGAAAAGTGGTTTTCATAAGGTGGATGAACGCCAAAAAAGCAGGGGAAAAGGAAAAAGAGGTTTTCATAAGGTGGATGAACGCCAAAAAAGCAGGAGGAAAAGGGAAAAGAGGTTTTCATAATCCGGATGAACGCCAAAAAAGCAGGAGGAAGAGGGGAAAGAGGTTTTCATAATCCAGATGAACACCAAAAAAGCAGGAGGCAAAGGAAAAAGAGGTTTTCATAATCCGGATGAGCGCCAAAAAAGCAGGAGTCAAAGGGAAAAGTGGTGTTCATAAAACAAATGAACGCCAAAAAAACAGGAGCAAGGAGAAAAAGAGGTTTTCATAATGCCTTTACGCTAATGTGCCAATAAAAAAGTGCCCATCTTTTCAATGGACACTAGTCGATAACAAATTATTTACTAATCAATGCTTTTCTCTTAGTAAAATCAACATCTTGATAATAGCTATTTTTTACAAGTACATTTGGTCCAAGGCATTTGACAGCAGGGCAATGGCAATTTAACGAACTTGCTAAATCGGTTGATAGCCATTTTTGGAAAATATCCTCTAAATTATCTTTTTGGACATTTCCAAGTGCTGGCGTGTCGCCGAAATCAGTAACGATAACGTCGCCAGTAAAAATATTTACATTTAAACGCGAACGGCCATCGGGATCATTGCGAACAGTTACATTTTTACTGGAATAAAGGCGGTTTAATAACTGTAAATCTTCTTCTTTACTATTACAAGGATAGAATGGAAGTGTACCAAATAGCATCCACACATTTTCATCGCGAATATCTAAAAGATGGTTGATACTGTTTCTAATTTCATCTAATGACAATGTTTCTAAAGCAGAAGCAAAATCTGATGGGTACATTGGGTGGATCTCGTGTCTTTGGCATTTCATTTCATCAACAATTTGTCGATGGATATGCTCTAAATATGGGAGTGTGCGTTTATTAAGCATTGTTTCAGCAGAGACAACTACACCAGCTTCCACTAATGCTCTACTATTCGTAATAATATTGTTAAATAGCTTGCCTCTTTGTTCATAGGTCGGTTTTCTTGCCATCATCGCAAAACCACGTTCCGCGAATTCTTCTTCAGTACCCCAGTTATGAGAGATATGCAGCACATCTAAGTAAGGAATAACGGCTTCATATCGATCAAGACCAAGTGTTAAGTTAGAATTCAACTGTGTTTTTACTCCACGGCTATGAGCATATTTAAAAAGGGGAACCACATAATTTTCTACTGATCTTCTACTCATCATTGGTTCTCCGCCAGTAATACTTAGTGAGCGCAGATGAGGAATTTCATCAAGTTTTTTCAGCAATAAATCAATTGGCAATGCGTTTGGGTCTTTTGGCTGTAGTGTATAGCCAACAGCACAGTGTTCACATCGCATATTACATAAGGTTGTCGTGGTGAACTCAATATTAGATAATGTTAATTTTCCGTGCTGCTCCATATCCATATAAGCTTCCCAAGGGTCTATGCTTGGATTAATCCTATTTTTTTCAGTAATCATCATAAGCTCCTTTATAAAGAATAGTTAAACTATATCTATGTGCAATTAAGGTATAGAATGCGATTTTTATCATTTAATGAAATATGACAAGGGGATAAAAGGCCCCTTGTCATTATTAAAGGAAAAATCTCATCTGTCAAACGTTTTTGTTTTAAATAATTCTTTGAGGGGAAAAGAAACGAATAATGAGAAGAAGGGAGATGAATGATATGTCTAATGCAACAAAGCAAAGTAATAAAATCTTAACAGGCTTAGTAATTGGCAGTGTCATTGGTGTCACAATTTCTCTGATTGATCCAGCTACAAGAAGAAGAACCATGCAGAGGGTAGAACATTTTAAAGACACAAGCACTCGTTTTGTTCAGAGCTATAAAGACAATCCTGATGAATTCAAGAGCAATTGTAAAGAAAGAATAAGTCTGTCTTCTGAAGCGATGAAGGATATTGCTGCAGAGACCCAAGGATTGTACAAGCAGGTCCAATCTACCGTAAAAGAGCGATCAAAGGATTTAAAAGAAATTACCGATGATTTTAAGCAGCTTTATTTTCAAACAAAGCACCAATATAAACGTATTACAAAGAAAATTACAACTACAAAAGACCAAATTATTGAGTCATCTGATTTAGAAGAAAAATCACAGCTTCCTGCTGCCCCAGAAGATAAAGAAGTAATGAAAACAGACACAGTACTTTTATAAAAACCATATATGAAGAAAGGAGCATCTAGAATTTAAGCTAGATGCTCCTTTCTTGAATTTAATTAATGAATTGAATTCTTCTCTATTAAAGGTGTAAAAAGAGAAAACATGTGCAAAGCTATAATAAGGAAAGGTTGCCGAATGGACGAATATTCGTTACGATTAAAAGGTAGTTTTGAAAGGAGAGAATACATTGGGTAGTTCTATTACAGATAAAAATGAGCAAGTTACTTTTCTAAAGACAAGATTAAATATGTTTATGGATGTGCTAGATGCGATTGATCCAGAAGAGGCGGAATTAGAGGATATCGATCGTTTAATTCAAATGATAGATGAAATTGAATCGAAATGTAATGAGTTTAAACATAGAGATTTGTAATAAGAGATGCTTGGGTGGAAAATTCACCCAGGCATTTTTATTGGAATATTTCTGTAAACGATTGCAAATTACTTCTCTATCGCAGGAGAGAAGAGTATAATTTTTTATAGGGAGTTATTTGTTTGCAAAACTAAAATTTGCAAGGTTTACTTGCGCTTTTCAAATGAGGGGGAGAAGCATGTATTTTGAAAATCTGAAGAAGAGTATTTACGATTTAATTGTAGAAACATCAACCAACCTTCCAAAAGATGTGCGGCGTGCGATCGCAAAAGCGACAGCATCAGAAAATGCAGGAACGCGTTCTGCGATGAGTTTAGCGACGATTACTCAAAATATTGGCATGGCCGATAAGGAAGTCTCACCTATTTGCCAAGATACAGGGCTGCCAACTTTTAAAATTAAGACACCTATTGCTGTCAATCAGCTAGAAATAAAAGCAGCTATTTACGAAAGCATGGAGCTTGCAACGAAAAACGGGAAGCTTAGACCGAATTCCGTTGATTCACTTACAGGGAAAAACAGTGGGAATAATTTAGGGGCAGGTACACCTGTCATTAAGTTTGAACAATGGGAAAAGGATTATATTGATATTCGTTTAATTTTAAAAGGTGGCGGCTGTGAAAATAAAAACATTCAATACAGTCTTCCTTGTGAACTAGAAGGATTAGGTCGAGCAGGTCGTGATTTAGATGGCATTCGTAAATGTATTCTACATTCCGTTTATCAGGCACAAGGACAAGGGTGTAGTGCAGGTTTTATCGGCGTCGGAATTGGTGGAGACCGTTCTGCCGGTTATGATTTAGCAAAAGAACAGCTTTTCCGCTCTGTAGAAGATACAAATGACATTCCGGAATTAGCAGCTCTAGAGGATTATATTATGGAAAATGCCAACAAATTAGGAATAGGTACAATGGGATTTGGCGGGGAAACAACGCTTTTAGGCTGTAAAATTGGTGTGATGAACCGTATCCCTGCAAGCTTCTTTGTATCCGTTGCTTATAATTGCTGGGCCTTCCGCAGATTAGCGATTTCTGTAAGTCCTGATACAGGGGAAATTAAGGAATGGCAATATCAAGAAGGGGATAAAATTGACTTCCAAGCAGAAGCGAATGAGCAAGATGAAGTAGCTGCAGCTGAGGAAGTTATTATCCTCCAAGCACCAATTAGCGAAGAAGCTATCCGTCAATTAAAAGTTGGCGATGTTGTCCAAATTAATGGCATGATGTATACAGGCAGAGATGCTATTCATAAGTACTTAAGTACAAATGATGCGCCAATTGATTTAAATGGCCAAATTATTTATCACTGTGGACCGGTTATGCTGAAGGATCAGGATGGTAAGTGGCAGGTTAAAGCGGCCGGGCCGACAACGAGTATTCGTGAAGAGCCTTATCAAGGAGACATCATGAAAAGATTTGGCATCCGTGCTGTTATCGGAAAAGGTGGTATGGGAGCTAAAACACTGAAGGCATTGGAGGAGCATGGCGGCGTATATTTAAATGCAATTGGAGGAGCAGCTCAGTACTATGCCGATTGCATTAAGTCCGTAGAAGGTGTAGACCTTATGCAATTTGGGGTTCCAGAAGCAATGTGGCATTTAAAGGTCGAAGGATTTAAAGCCGTTGTTACAATGGATGCCCATGGCAATTCTCTTCATAAGGATGTCGAAATGTCTTCCTTAGAAAAATTAGCACAATTTAAAGATCGTGTTTATAAATAAATGCAGTAGGAAACGGCTAAAGTATAGCCGTTTTTTTTTGCAAGTTAAGAAAGCATAAGTTTTCAAGTACATCAAGGGAATAAGATTCGTAAGTCATTCCTCAGTAAGCTGCATTGCATTTTCCTAGTATTACTTTGCTTTTTATTACCAAGAATGAATTCCTCCAGTATACAGAAAATAACAGATAGGAACGGAGGCAAAGGAGGAATTGCATTGAAATTAATCTTGAAAATATTTATTTGCTTTTCAGCTTTTGGTTTGATGGTGCTTCCCGTACAAGCTAATGTATCCAATAAACCACTTAGCTGGGGATTTAAAAAAGCCACGAATGAACAACCAGCAGAAGCTGGACAAGAATTGGATGCTTTACTTGAAAAATACGGAGCTTATTATAAAGATACGAGCGAAGAAAAGGTACTTTACTTAACCTTTGATAATGGCTACGAAAATGGATATACAGGCAAGATACTTGATGTATTAAAAAAAGAAAAAGTGCCAGGAACCTTTTTTGTAACAGGGCATTATTTAAAAAGTGCTCCTGATCTAGTAAAAAGAATGGCTGCAGAGGGCCATATTATTGGAAACCATTCATACCATCATCCAGATTTAACGCAAGTTAGTGATGAAAAGCTAAAACAGGAGCTTGAATCAGTAGTAACAGAGACGGAAGCAATAACAGGGAAAAAAGGAATGACTTATTTACGTCCTCCCCGAGGGATTTTTAGCGAGAGAACATTAAAGCTAGCTCAAGAACTTGGCTATACGCAGGTATTCTGGTCACTAGCCTTTGTGGATTGGAAGACAGATCAACAAAAGGGCTGGAAATATAGCTATGATAATATAATGAAACAAGTGCATCCAGGATGTGTTTTATTACTTCATACCGTTTCTAAAGATAATGCAGATGCACTAGAACAAGCAATTAAAGATTTGAAAAATAGAGGCTATACCTTTAAAAGTCTAGATGATTTAACAATGAAAAGAGAAATGGATGAGGGAATAATTCGTTAAAAATTTGTATCTTCGCCCAAATAGAGAAGTCCTCTATTTGGGCTTTTTCGATGGATTTGCTTACCTGGAATCGTGCTATAATACAAGAAAAACGAGAACGGGTGAAGCCATTTGTATACACTGACAATTCAAGGACCGTATAATTTTGATTTGGTATTAAGTCGGCTAGCATTAGATCCATTGCATGTCCTCCACAAAGAAGAAAGATGGGTCCAAGTACCAATTCGCATATACAATAAACCAATCGTAGTCAAAGTTCAAGCAACTGGAACAACTGAAAATCCAGCCTTTCTTTTAGAATTGGATGAGATAGATTCAACCTTTCATGACACCATTGTGAAGGAAATCTGCAGAATTTTTAGATGGGATGTATCCTTGCTTGCTATTCATGACCATTTTCAAAAAACGAATTTAAAGCAGCTTTTTGAACAACATTATGGCACACCAATTGTATTAGATTTTCACCCCTATAATAGCCTAGTAAAATGTATCATTCATCAACAGTTAAATCTTAAATTTGCTTTTACTCTAACACATCGTTTTGTTACTACATATGGTTTTGAAAAAAATGGAGTCTGGTTTTATCCATTGCCTGAAACTGTCGCAAAGTTGACTGTGGAAGAATTGCGCCAGCTGCAATTTAGTACGAGGAAAGCTGAGTATATTATTGATTTATCAAAAGAAATCGAGAAAGGCAATTTAGATATAGAAAGTTTGTATGAAAAGACTGATGAAGAAATTATGGTGGAACTCATTCGCTATCGGGGAATTGGTCAATGGACCATCCAGAATGTGTTGCTTTTTGGTTTAGGGAGAAATAATCTTTTTCCTCTAGCAGATATAGGAATTCAAAACGCCATCAAGAAACTTTTACAATTAGAACAAAAGCCTACAAAAGAGGAAATGGAGGCAATGCTTCCAGAATGGAATCCCTATTTAAGCTATGCTTCGCTTTACTTGTGGAGAAGTATTGAGTAGAGGTTGAATTCCCATTAATCGTGTAAGGATAGTTGTTGCCCTTGGTAGATTAAATCTCCTTCTTCGACGTTGAATTCCCATTAATCGTGTAAGGATAGTATTTATGGTAAAATATAAAGTGAATAAGTAGATAATTTAAATAGTTTTGAAACGAGGAAAGTAAATGGAGAAAAAAACGCAGAAAAAACAAAGAAAGCTTCTTATAGCTTCACGAGCATTATTAGTAATAATTGGAGGAATCATCACTGGCTATGGGCTAGAAGCAGTGCTTATTCCAAACGCAGTCTCTGATGGAGGCGTTACTGGTCTAAGTATCGTTGGCTCAGAGCTACTAGGATTTCCCCTTGGAATTTTGATTGGAATATTAAATATTCCCTTTATATTTTTAGGATATAAACAGATCGGTAAAAGCTTTGCTATTTATTCCATTATCGGCATTATATCTTTGGCTGTCAGTACAAGCTTAATGCATCATGTACCAACGATTATTGAAGGCGATACACTTCTTATAACGGTTGTTGGTGGTATAATCATCGGTTTTGGAATGGGTTTAGCATTGCGTAATGGCGGAGCATTAGACGGAATTGATATGTTAGCCGTATTGCTTTCAAGAAAATTGCCATTTGGAACAAGTGATTTAATCTTATTTCTAAATATGTTTGTGTTTATTTTCGTATCTACAGTATTTGGTCTCCAAGGAGCTATTCTATCCGCTATCGCCTACTTTATTGCCTCTAAAGTAATCCATATTGTTGAAGAAGGGTTAAGTGGATCTAAAACATTCAACATCATCACAACCGAACCTGAATTAATGGTAGAAACGATTCGTGACCGATTAGGACGCGGTGCAACGTATAAACTCGCAGTTGGTGGATATTCCAATGAACAATTTAAGGAAATCACCTGTGTAGTCAGCCGTTTGGAAGAAAGAAAAATGAAAGAAATTATTCATGAATTAGATCCTAAAGCGTTCGTCGCTATTTACGATGTATCAGAAGTAAAAGGCGGTAACTTTAAGAAGCGGGATATTCATTAATAGAAGACATTTTAAATCGAGAGTGTTATCGAACGGATCAATTCTAACATTTTTAATTTATAAAAAAAACAAACAGCCTTATAAAAAAGGAAAGCCAAGTTATGAAACCTGGCTTTCCTTTTTTAGGGTTAATGTATACCAGTCTTTAATGTGAAAAATAAGTTTTCATATTAATAGCCTGTACAAGCTTATAAGTTTATTGATGGTCCAAAGAACTCATAATGAATATGTGCATCATCAATACCATTCTCTTTCAAGCCTTTTACAACTGTTTGTAAAAATGGCACTGGTCCACAAACATAGTAATTTCCGTCTGCAACGATAGCATTCTCTTTTAGCCATTCTGAATCAATATAGCCATCCTTTTTAAAGTAAGGATTTAATTTATCCTCATCTGATGGGTTTTCGTATATAAATGAAAGTTGGAAATTAGTAATTCTTTCTTTTATACGAATTAGCTCATCGTTAAATGCTTGGATAGAACCATTTCTAGCGGAATGAATAAAGATGACCTCTCTATTTGGCTGTTCTTTAGCGATTGTCTCTACCATACTCATAAACGGTGTAATTCCAACACCACCACTTAGAAAAACAATCGGACTTTCTTCCATTTTTAGTGTGAAAACTCCAGCAGGCACTGTGACTTCTAATGTATCGCCAACATTCATTTCGCTATGAAGGTAATTCGATACTTTTCCATCAGGATTCTCTGCTGACTCTTCTTTTTTGACAGAAATTCGGAAATATTCTTTATTGCTAGCACAAGATAAGCTATATTGGCGATTAAATAAGAATTTTTCCCCAGGCATCGATAAACGGATCGTAATATATTGACCTGCTTCATAAACTGGTAAAGAACTTCCGTCTGTTGGAGCTAGATAAAAGGAAGTAATTACTTCACTTTCTTGTACCTTTTTGATAATTTTAAACTCCTTGTAATCAGACCAACCGCCACTTATTGTAGCACTTTCTTCATACATTTGCTTTTCAATATCAATAAATACTTGCGCAATGACGCCATATGCATCTGCCCATGCTTGGATAATATCATCAGTAGCTGCATCCCCAAGCACTTCTTTAATAGCTTTTAATAGAAATTCACCAACAATCGGATAATGTTCTGCTTTAATCATTAAGCTGCGGTGTTTATGGGCGATTTGTTTCACAACTGGTATAATAGTTTCAAGTTTATCAATATTTTGTGCAGCTGCTAAAACAGTATTGGAAAGAGCGGTTTGCTGGCGTCCTTTTGCTTGATTAGCATGGTTAAAAATATTCAGCAGTTCAGGATGTGCTTCAAACATATTTCGATAGAAAACAGTAGTTATTTGTGTACCATGGACTTGTAATACTGGTACAGTAGATTTAATGATGTCAATTGTTTTTTGTGATAACATAATTATAACCTTCTTTTAAAGTAATATTTTAAATACATCTTTATGATAAAAGTCTGTCTGTATAAAAGCAATATTTTAAATACATCTTTTTCACTGTTTTTATCATGTTTAACAAAATGTTCACATTTTCACTGTAAGAACCGTAAAAATCACAAAAGGAGATAGAGTTATGCGGTTAACGAACTATTCAGATTACTCTTTGAGAGTATTAATTTATTTGGCAACGCAAGGAACGCAAGAACTTACAAATATAAAAGAGATTTCCGAGGTTTATAGTATATCCAAAAATCATCTTATGAAAATTATTTTTAACTTGGGAAAATTAGGATATATCGAAACGATCAGAGGAAGAAGTGGTGGGTTTCGCTTAGCAAAGGATCCAGCTGAAATCAACATAGGAGAACTAATCCGCAAAACGGAGGAGAACTTTTATTTGGTAGAATGTTTTGAGGATAAAAATGCATGTGTCATTACACCGGTATGTTCTTTAAAGCATGTACTAAATAATGCACTTGAACAGTTTTTTAAGGTTTTGGATCAGTATACTCTTGCAGATATAGCGGAAAATCAAGTGATGCTGAAGGAGTATTTTTCTAAATAAAGGAAACATTAATTGGTAGTGGTAACGGCAATGGATTAATAGCTAATTTTTCCTTTTATTAGGTGATAAAGAAATATTATGAAGAAGAGGATGACATCAAAAAACTCGCATTCACGAATTTTTGAATCATCCTCTTCTTTACGTTTTCTATGTTCCTCTTACTTATTCTTCTGTTTCATTCTCAGCAGGTGTTTCTGTTTCAGATTCTTCATTTTGGTCCTCGTTTTGGTCAGAGCAACCAACTAACATGCCAGTGAAAAGTAAAGCTGTCATCATTCCTAATGTTAACTTCTTGAATTTCAAAAGAATCACCTCAATAAGTAATTTTTGGTACTACCCTAGTGTATAGAAATTTTATTAATTCACTATTAAGCTAACAATAAAACGTGTTAATCCTTTCTAGTTTTTTTATCCTAATAATCTCTCATTTTATTTATTACTTTAATCCCATTAACGGCAAAGTATAGAGGTTTATCAAAACATTTTAATTAATCTGTCTTAACAATTCTTTAAAAGAAATTCACTTCCTATTAACCTTTCTAACTTGGTATCAAGTTATTCTAAAAGTAACGATAACAAGGAGGGATTTTTATGAAAGTAGAGCTTCATTGTCATACCAATATTTCCGATTGTCCATTGTCCATTGAAGAGGTTATATCTTTGGCATTTGCACAAGAGGTGACACATCTTGCGGTTACCAATCACGATACAACCAAAGGTCTAAAAGAGGCTATCGAATTGGGGAAGCAGATTGGTGTCGAAGTCATTCCAGGAATTGAAGTTTCCGGTTTTGATTTTGAAAGAAATAGAAGGGTTCATATTTTGGGGTATTTTATTGAACCAGGACATCAGGCGATTGAAGCCGTTTGTCAGCCACTTATAGAGCAAAGACATCAGGCATCGAAGGAAATGGCAGAACGCTTGATTGCTGCAGGCTACCAGATTACCTGGGAGAGGTGCTTAGAAATTGCCGATGGTGGTACTGGGGTGTACAAGCAGCATATTATGCAGGCTCTTATTGAAGCGAATTATACGGATTCCATTTATGGCTCTCTTTATAAGAAAATATTTAATCGAGGACAAAATGGGGAGCAGCCAGGAATTGCTTTTATCCCGATGAAGTATATCGATGCTAAATTGGCAGTAAAGATTATTCTAGAAGCTGGTGGTGTTCCAGTACTTGCCCATCCTGGACAATATGGCAACTTTGAGATGGTTCCGGAATTAGTGGAGGCTGGATTACAGGGGATTGAAGTTTGGCACCCATTACATAATAAGCAGAATGAAGAGCAAGCAAAAAGAGTAGCAAATGAATTCAACTTGGTCATAACGGGTGGGTCAGATTTCCATGGGGCATATGGAGAAAAGCTTGTTCTATTAGGAAGTAAAAGTCCAGGTGTCGAAACTGTTCAAGAACTAAAATTACGCCAAAAAAGCTTGAATAGGTAAATATTCTGCTTATCTAAAATAGGAACCTATAGGCGTTACTTCTCCTAATCGATTTACAATGTTTACGTAGAAGTAACGGTTTCTTAATATTAAAAGGCTATATTTAATATAAATAGTGGTTCAAAGGAGGCAAAGCCTACGTGTCTGAAAAAGCATTGTTGGTGGATAGACTAATTTCGGAAATACGTGCAGGAAATTATAAACCTAATGACAAGCTGCCATCGGAAAATGAACTTGCAGGCTTCTATCAAGTCCCAAGAATAGTTGTTCGAAAGGCGTATGAACGATTGCAGGAGCTTGGCTATATATTTTCGAAACAAGGCAAGGGAAGCTATGTTCAAAATCAGAAGCTACAAATTCCGCTCATATTAACAGGGGATGTTAGTTTTAGTAAAAAAATGCGTGAATTAAACTATGAGTTTGAAACGAAGAATATAGCAAGCGAAATCATTCCATATGACACTTCGATTTATCATGCATTAAAGGCAGCACCGGAAGAAAAGGTCTATAAAATCAGCCGTTTGCGCATCGTGGAGGACTGTCCAATCGCAATCCATACATCTTATTTGTCTCAAGAAACTTTTGAAGATGTTGGGAGAGAAGGAGAAGAGATTACTTCTATCTTTCAATATTACCAGGAACAAGGCTATACAGATTTTGAATCGATGCAGAGCCAGCTGGTCGTTGTTTTTCCAAATAAAAAGGAACGGGAATTATTAAAATGTCCAAGCCTTATTCCCCTGATTCAATTAGAATCTGGCTGTGTGGATAGAAAATCTGGGAAAGTCCTTGAATACTCTCGGAATATCTATCGAAGCGATTGTTTTACATATCTAATTTAAATTGTCACCAATAATTGGGTGGCTTTTTTTGTGTTTAGGTAAGAAAGTATAAGTTTTGTGAAGTGAAGTTTGTTCTGATTTACAAAATCCAAACAAACTTTATCATTCTTTAACATTCACTCACTTGGCAACAAGATACAGTATAACTGTAAAACAAAAGACAAGCATGGAGGTCTTTAGATGAAAAGAAGACGTAGAACGGAAATTTTGATAAATGGCTCTCAAAATCTAGCAGAAAAACTGGCTAAACATATCCATGACCTGTACGAGGTGAGGGTCATTCAAGCGGCAGAAAATGGTCTAGTAATGATGAAAGTCCGAGAGACATCGAAAAAGACGTTGTTTTATCCTGGGGAAGTATTAGTGACGGAGTGTAAGGTTCAGGTGAATGAGAGCATCGGAATTGGCATCGTGACCGGTGATCAACCGGAGCTCGCTCACTATCTTGCGGTAATTGATGCGGCATTTCAAGCAGGTTTGCCTGAAACGAATACATGGGTTGAGTTGCTTGAACAAGAGGAGCAAAACCTTTTAATAAAAAGAGCAGCGGAGAATCAATCGATTTTAAAAACAAAAGTCAATTTTGAAACGATGGATGTTTCTTAAGGGGGAATGGAAAGTGAAATTAGATATTGTACACGACTTGCAAGCAGTTTATCGAAAATTAGTTAATGCCTTAGCAAGACCAGGGCGTTTAGCAGATTTAACGAAAGAAGCTGCTGTCATAAGGGAAGACGGAAATAAAGAATGCCCTGCAAGCATGCTATTGATTGCCTTAACTTTATTTGATCAAGAGGTGACCTTTAAAGTCATTTCTGACAAAGAAGAGACAATAACAAAAATAATTAATCAATTAACCTATGCAAAGTCGGTAGAAGTAGAGGAAGCTGATTACATATTAATCCTTCAGGATGCTGAGACAGGGGTGCTTAACAAGGCGATAGAATCAGCTAAACCTGGCACATTAAAAGATCCACATTCCTCTGCCACGATCATTATCGAAGTAAATAAAATAACAGATGAACCAGCACTTGAGCTGAAAGGACCAGGCATAAAAACAACAGAATTTGTTCATGTCGAGTTAAAAGAGAAATGGGTAGAAGCAAGGCAAATGAAAAATAAGGAATATCCGCTTGGGATTGATTTAATGTTTGTGGATCAAAATGATCAGCTATTGTCAGTGCCGCGCACCACTCAAATTAGCGAAAATAGGGTGATTGTCTAATGGGATACGTTGCTGTGAAAGGTGGAACGCTTGCGATTGAAGAGTCGATTAAGCGTTTGAAATTTGAAAGAGTAAAACAAGGGAGAACGCTTGAAGTCGAAAAGATACAAGAAGGTATGCGAGGACTTCTCGATCAAGTAATGTCAGAAAGCAGTCTTTATGACGAGACATTGGCAGCTTTAGCAATCAAGCAGGCAGAGGGAAATCCAGAAGAAGCAGTATTTTTACTAAGGGCCTATCGCTCGACTGTGCCGCGAAAACATTATGCAAGAGTAATAGAGTCAAGTGAGATGCGGATTGAACGTCGTATTTCAGCTAGCTTTAAAGATATTCCAGGGGGACAAATTCTTGGAGCAACAACGGATTATACCCATCGTCTCCTTGATATGCACCTTATTTCAGAAACGGATGATACGGTACAAGAGTGGCTCAATCATTACCTGGATGAAGATTTGGAAGAAGAGGGGCAATCTAGCGAGCTAACATTGCCAAAAGTACTTGATTACTTACGAAAAGAAGGCTTAATTTCCGCTTGCGAAAATAATGATCTGGAACCAGATGATGTAACTAGAGAAAGCCTTGCGTTCCCATCGACAAGAAGCCAAAGACTGCAGATATTAACAAGAGGCCAAACAGGAGCAGTAACAGCACTTGCTTATGCAGTCATTCGTGGATATGGAGCACTACATCCGACCGTAGGAGAGCTTCGCGTTGGAAAATTACCAGTTACGATTGATCATCCAACGTCTGATGGGCATAACGAGGACGACTCTTACTATATAGGAGAGGTGAAAGTAACAGAAGCGGAAATGCTAATGCCTATGCAGGTTGAAAAGGAATTTGGCAAAAAAGAATTGGAGTTTGAGATCGGCTATGGTCTTTGCTTCGGCCAAAATGAGACAAAGGCGATTGCGATGGGGATATTAGATAACTGTCTTGAACATCCCAATAAGGAGTTTCCTAGCCATGATGAAGAATTTGTCCTTTATCATATCGATTCAGTAGAATCGTCAGGCTTTATCTCCCATTTGAAAATGCCTCATTATGTTACCTTCCAATCGAAACTGGACAGCATGCGGAAGACTAAAAAAGCAGAAAAACAAGAGGTGAAAAGCTAATGAACAATGCATATAACTTTGCTTTTTTTGATGAGGGGTCAAAACGGGAAATTCGTCGTGCTACCTTAAAGGCAATTGCTATTCCAGGGTACCAAGTGCCGTTTGCTTCAAGAGAAATGCCGATTGGTCGAGGATGGGGAACTGGTGGATTGCAGTTAACGCTCTCCCTCATTGGAAAAAAAGATGTGCTGAAGGTTATCGATCAAGGCTCTGATGAATCGGTTAATGCAGTCAATATTAAAAAGCTTGTTTCTGATACAACGTGCGTTCGCACAACAGATTATACAAGAGAGGCAACTTTGATTCAATCAAGACACCGAATACCGGAAGTGCCGCTTACAAAAGACCAGATTCTTGTTTTGCAAGTTCCCTTACCGGAGCCACTTCGCTATTATGAGCCAAGTGAAAGTGAAACGAAGAAGCTGCACGCAGAAAAAGAATATAGCGGTGCATGGCTGATGCTGTTTGAGCAAATTATGAAATATGGCAGCATGACAACTGGGGCTGATCATCCTGTGCTCGTTCATGAGCGCTATGTGATGGCGCCAAGTCCAATTCCTCGCTTTGATAATCCGAAAATGGAGTCTAGTGAAGCACTTATTCTATTAGGGGCTGGCCGGGAAAAGAAAGTGTACGCCGTACCTCCATTTACAAAGGTAGTATCGCTAGATTTTGAAGATTATCCGTTTGAGGCAGAAAGCTTTGAAGATAAACAATGTCGTTTATGTGGATCGACTGGAGTATTTTTAGATGAGCTTGTCGATGAAACAACAGATCAAACAGTGTATCAATGCAATGACACAAGCTACTGTCTTGAAAAATTAAATGCGGTTGGAGTGAAATAAATGACAGAATTTGAAGTTCCAGTTTTATCGGTGAAAAATCTTAATAAGCAGTTTGGGCCTGGCTGTATCCATTGTAAAGGTGGAGAAAGTAGTTCTTTAGTGAAAAATTATTGCCAGGTTTGCGGAACGGTTTACGCGTGTAGAAATGTTTCCTTTGATGTATTTCCAGGTGAAGTGCTCGGGATTGTAGGAGAGAGTGGCAGCGGGAAATCAACCTTGATGCAATGTCTTTACTTTGATCAGGAAGTGACAGAGGGGGAAGCATTTGTTAGCACTTATGAAAATGGAGCGACAAATCTTTTTCAAGAGTCGTCCCAACAGCAACGCTACATCCGTAATCATATAATGGGAAAAGTTTATCAAAATCCGATTTTAGGTTTGCGAATGAATTTCTCCTCCATCGGCAATATTGCCGAAAAACTGATTGCTGCAGGTAGCAACCATGTTGGCATGATGGAGAGTAGAGGGACTGAGCTATTAAATAAAGTACATATTCCCGTACATCGCAGGAAAGAAGCGCCGAAAAACTTTTCCGGTGGGATGCAGCAGCGTGTACAAATCGCAAAGGCACTGTCCAATAATCCACCTATCCTTCTGTTAGATGAAGTGACAACAGGACTAGATCTTTCTGTCCAAGCAAGTGTCTTAGATTTGATTCAAAGCCTGCAGCGAGAACTAAATATTAGCATTGTTCTGGTTTCGCATGATTTAGGTGTTATCCGTATGCTCGCAGACAGAACACTTGTGATGTTAGAAGGAAAAGTGATTGAAGAGGGATTAACAGATCAGATTTTAGAAGATCCGCAGCATCCATATACACAGCAATTGGTTCACTCTCTGCTTTAATAAATTACCTGAATTTTAAATCTTAGGGGGAAATAATTTGTACGTTATTACGAATGGAAGATTGATCACCGAGGATACTATTTTGCATGGATATGATCTTTTAATAGAAGAAGATAGAATCCAAAAGATTGCACCAAAAGGTGAGATAAAGTTTGAAGAAGGAATGGAGATTATCAATGCAGCGGGAGGCTATGTTTCTCCAGGGTTTATTGACATTCATTCTGATTATATTGAGCATATGGCAGCACCAAGACCAACGTCATTAATGAATTTTGACTTGAGTTTACGAGAAACGGAGAAGCAGCTGATTGCCCATGGGATTACTACCATGTTTCATTCCCTCTCTCTTTTTAAAGAAACAGAATATGATTACAAACCAATCCGTGAACCGGAAAATGTGCGGAAATTTATCGATTTAATTGGGAAAAGCCATAATATGAAGCATCTTGTTCGTCATAGATTCCATGCTAGATTTGAGATTGATAATGTAGAAGAAATCGATAATCTGAAAAAATATATTAAAGAGGATAAAGTTCACTTAGTTTCCTTTATGGACCATACACCTGGACAAGGTCAGTACCGTCACTTGGAGGTCTATCGAAAAACGGTGAAAAGCTATAACAATATTAGCGACGCATCCATAGATGTGCTGATTCGTAATCACCAAACGAAAGAGAAATTATCCATTGAAGATATTCGGGAAATTGCTGAGCTAGCGCAAGAACATCATATTGCTGTTGCCTCTCATGATGATGATACGATTGAAAAATTAGATCTAGTTCGTAGCTTTGGTACAAGCATTAGTGAATTTCCGATTACGCTGAGTGTTGCGAAAAGAGCGAAAGAGCTTGGAATGTATACGAGTGCCGGAGCACCAAATGTTCTCTTAGGAGGATCTCACAGCGGAAATTTAGGAGCTGCAGAGGCGATTCAAAACCAAGCGATTGATATATTATGCAGCGATTATTATCCAGCAGCGATGCTTCATTCTATCTTTACTTTAGTAAATGAATATGGGATGGATTTAGCAGATATGATGAAGCTTGTGACAATTAATCCAGCTAAAGCCGTAAAAATGGATCATGAAATTGGCTCGATTCTCGAAGGGAAGAAAGCAGACTTGCTAATCATTGAAAAAATAAGTGATGACTTCCCAGTAATTACAAGCGTTTTTGTCGATGGTAAGCTAATTCAAAAAACAAACTATCGGATTTAATTAGTAAGCAAAAAGAAAGCGGGTGAACAGATGGAAAATCTTTTAGAAATTAAGGAGTTATCTAAATCGTTTGAGCTTCATAATCTTGATAAATATATTCGTGCAGTCAGTCATGTTGATATCGAATTAAAAGAAGGAGAATTTATTGGAATTACCGGTAAAAGTGGGAGTGGGAAATCTACCATTTTAAAATGTATCTACGGAACGTACCGCATTCAGCAAGGGAGCATTTGGTATCATTCCAAAAAATTCGGTCCTATTAACCTGGCAGAAGCTACGGAACGCCAAATGCTTTATTTAAGGAAACATGAAATTGGCTATGTATCACAATTTTTAAATGTGATGCCTAGAACAACAGCGAGACAGCTAGTGCAACAGGCAATTCTTGAAATGGGGGAAGCTCAGCACTTTGCAGAACGAGAGACAGAAATGATTCTATCCCATTTTGAATTAGATAAGGAATTATGGGACAGCTATCCTACTACTTTTTCAGGAGGAGAAAAACTAAGACTTAATATTGCACGAGCAATGGTGAAAAAGCCTCGTCTGCTCTTACTGGATGAACCAACTGCAAGTCTTGATCATGATTCGAAAATGAAGGTAAAGCTATTAATAGAACAGCTTATGAAGGAAGGGACGACGATGGTCGGAATCTTCCATGATTTGGAGTTTATGAATCATTTATGTGATCGAGAATATAACATGCAGAATGGAGTTTTCTCCTAATTTACCTTTTTAACTAAACCTTAATGAATATTAATAATTCCTTAAATTACTTTAATAGTAGATTGATAATTAATCGATATAGTAAACGAAGGTAAATAATTTTAAAAGGTGAGGAGATTCATACTAATGAAGAAATCTTTTTTATTGTTACTATCTTTGGTCATACTCGTTCTTTCTGGCTGTTCTTCTTTAACGAACTCGGGAGGAGCTTCTGGAGACAAAGATACGATTACAATCGCATGGCTGCCTAATGAATCAGGGGCGGATCTCACAGAAGCACGTGATGAAATTGGGAAAATTATTGAAGAGCAGACAGGGAAAAAGGTAGAGCACCAAACAACGACAGATTACATCGTTGCGATTGAAGCAGTTGCAAACGGAAATGCAGATATGGCTTTCTTAGGTGCACAAGGTTACATAGAAGCACATAACAAAAATGATAAAGTACTTCCACTTGTTGTTCCAACAGGTGCATCAGGTACATTAGATGACGCTGTATATTACAGCTGGTTAGCAGTTGAAAAGGATAATGCAGATCAATACAAAGATAGCGATGGCTTTGCGATTGACAATATTCAAGGCAAGAAATTTTCATTCGTATCTAATAGTTCTACATCAGGTTTCAAAGTACCTTCAACAGGTATTGTTGATTATTTCAGTGAAAAAGCTGATTTCAAAGATTTAACAGCAGAGGATTTACTTGAAGGTGGAGATGGTAATTTCTTTAGTGAAGTGCTATACGGTGGCTCTCACCAAGGATCTGCAGTCAATCTTCTATCAGGGAAAGCAGACGTTGCTGCATTCTGTGATACATGTGTAAATAATTATGTTGATTTAGAAGATGGAGAAGAGAACAGACCAGGTGCGATTTATAAAGTAAAGACAGATGCGGCTGAGCCTTTTAATACTGTTACAGGTAAAGAGTTTCAACTTATTTCCGTTACGCCAGTGTTAAACGCGCCATTTGTCGTAAATACAGAAAATATTAATGAAGATCTTCAAGCTGAGCTTCTAGAAATTATGACATCAGATGAGATTACGAATAACGAGAAGGTCTTTGTTCCAGAGGACTCTGAATTCTCAGGATTATTTAAGAAAACAGCGGATGAGCGTTTAGTAGAAGTAAAGGATGAATGGTTTAACCCGATTCGCGAGCTTTCAAAATAAACATGGATATGAGGAGAGTTAATCGATGACAACCTTACTGGAAATTAATCATGTGTCCAAGCAGTTTGGGAATGATGCCAAGGCGTTATCAGATGTTAGCTTCTCCGTAAATGAAGGAGAGTTTGTTTCTATCATCGGTCCATCGGGAGCGGGGAAATCAACTCTCCTTCGCTGTATCAATCGAATGATTGATGCAACAAGCGGAGAGATTATCTTTGATAATAGAGATGTAATGAACTTAAATAAGAAACAACTAAAAATGGTCCGCACAAAAATTGGAATGATTTTTCAACATTATAATTTAGTGAATCGCTTGAGTGTAATAGAGAACACTTTACATGGAAATTTGGGTAAAAAATCAACACTTGCTGGGGTTCTCGGTCTTTATAGTCAAGAAGAAAAGGAACAGGCAGTCAACATTTTATCGGTGCTCGGATTAGAAGAACATATTTATAAGCGAGCAGATCAATTAAGCGGTGGTCAAAAACAGCGTGTTGGTATCGCTCGTGCCCTTATTCAGAATCCGCGAATGATGCTTTGTGATGAACCTATTGCATCACTTGATCCAAACTCTGCAAAGGTCATTATGGACCATCTTCGGAACATTTCAACAAAGATGGGCATTACCGTATTAGTCAATCTTCACCAAGTGGACGTAGCATTAAAATACTCTGATAAAATCATTGGGATTAACCATGGTCAGGTAGTTTACAATGGCTCTCCGAGGGATATCACAACAGAGGATATTCAACGTATATATGGATCGGAAGCGGAAGATCTCATTTTTGATATAGGAGGCATCCATGCAAGCTGATTTTTTTGCAAAAAAAAGAAATAATTCCTTAGGTTTTTTGGCGATTTTAGCAGCTATTACGGTATGTGCCATTATTATTACAGAATACAATGTTATCAAAGGATTTGAATCTCTGCCAAGGGCTGTAACTTGGGCATTAGGAAATTTTTATCCGACACAGGACTCTTTAGTAAAGCTTCCCAATATTTTAAAAAGCTTGGTGGAAACCTTGTTAGTTTCCATCGCTGCAACGACGATTGGAGCGATATTTGCGATATTATTTGCCATTATGGGATCCAATACAACAAAAATAAACACCTTCTTTGGAAGTATTAGTCGTGGCATTGCGACGATTTTCCGAAATATTGATGTTGCTGCATGGGCAATGATACTGCTCTTTTCCTTTGGGCAAAGCTCACTAACAGGTTATTTTGCGTTGTTTTTCGGCTCGTTTGGATTTTTAACAAGAGCTTTTGTGGAAACGATAGATGAGGTAAGCGAAGGCTCTGTTGAGGCATTAAGAGCTACTGGCGCTAGCTATTTTTCGATTATTTTTCAATCGGTGATTCCATCTAGTCTGCCTCAAATGATTAGCTGGATCCTCTTTATGATTGAAACAAATATTCGCAGCGCCACTCTAATAGGATTGCTTACTGGATCTGGAATAGGCTTTACCTTTAACTTGTATTATAAAAGCTTAAACTACGATATCGCTTCCCTTGTAGTTATCACGATTGTTGTCTCGATTCTCTTCATTGAAACGATATCAAACTATGTAAGGAGGGTGATTCTATAATGGTAATGCACAAACAGGCAGTAACAGAAGAACCGTTATATAAGCAGGAGCCTTCTAAACGGATAAAAATTAAAACATTAACAAAATCAACAGTCGTTATCAGAATCACGCTTCTTGCACTCGCAATCCTTACTGTTTATGCCTTTTATAGCTTTGACTATAAAGAGATTGATTTTGGTGAAGCAATGCTCGCGACCTTTGCAAACTTAAAAGCTATGTTTTTTGAAGCTCACTTTAAGCATTTCACCTTTACACATGCCTTTTATCAGGTTTTTGTAACATTAGGACTCGCTTTTTTAACCACTATTTTTGGTGCCATTATTGCGGTTGTTTTAGGCCTATTAGCAGCGGAAAACTTAACATCCAAACGAGTATCTGTTGTCATTAAAGGAATCGTCGCTTTTATTAGAGCGGTGCCAACCGTTTTATGGGTATTGATTTTTGCTGTTGCAGCAGGGCTCGGCAGTGTAGCAGCTGTTATTGGCATGACATTTCACTCTGTCAGTTATTTAGTAAAGGCTTATTCAGAGTCTTTTGAGGAACTGGATAGCGGCGTAATCGAGGCACTTCAAGCAAGTGGAGCGAACTTTTGGCAAATCATTTTTCAAGCGGTTATTCCATCCTCCCTCACCTATATGATTTCTTGGACGTTTTTACGCTTCGAAATTAACTTCGCTGTCGCTGTTGCGATGGGAGCAGCTGCAGGTGCGGGTGGAATCGGCTTTGATATGTTTATGGCAAGCAATTTCTACTTGGATATTAGAGAAATTGGAACGATTACCTTCTTTATTTTAGCGGTAGCTATCCTGCTGGAAGTCTTTGCGACAAGGTTGAAGAGGAAGCTTCGAGTGAAAGGATAAGTTAAATAAATGTGGGCACAGCACTCATCCCTATTGGAGGGAGGGTGTTTTTTGTTATATTTCTTGGGAATATTTTCTGTAGCTAGCAGATGATAAGAACTGGATATTTCGGCGAAGAAGCTATAGTATATGAAGAAGACAGAATGAGGAAAGCTAGTTATAATAAGTTTTTTAATAGAGATGATATAGGAGTAATTATAGATGAAAGATAAACAGCAAAATACGGTGGCAAAGCTGAAGGTAGGTCAAACCTTTCCGTTGACGATAAAGCGTTTAGGAATAAATGGAGAGGGCGTCGGCTATTTTAAAAGACAGGTTGTGTTCGTGCCAGGTGCTCTTCCTGGAGAAGAAGTAGTAGTAGAGGCAACAAAGGTTCAGCCTAAGTTTTCAGAAGGAAAGGTAAAGAAGATAAGAAAATCCTCGCCATTCCGCGTTCAGGCACCATGTCCCTTTTACGAACAATGTGGAGGATGTCAGCTTCAGCATTTAGACTATAATCAGCAGTTACAGGAAAAAAGGGATATCGTAATCCAATCATTAGAACGCCATACGAAGCTAAAAATTGATAAATTGGATATTCGCCAAACAATCGGAATGGAAGATCCCTGGAATTATCGCAATAAAAGCCAATTCCAAGTGGGACAGCAAAAAAATGGTGCCATTATTGCGGGGCTATATGGTCTCGATTCTCATCGCCTAATCCCAATTCAGAATTGTATGGTGCAGCATCCGTTGACAAACAAAGTATCAGAAGAAGTTCGTAAAATCCTAGAAGAATTCCAAATCCCAGTCTATGACGAACGCAAACAAAAAGGGATCGTCCGTACGATTGTAACGCGTGCTGGCTTTGAATCTGGAGAGGTTCAAGTTGTACTGATTACAACGCAAAAAGAAATGCCAAGAAAAAAACTAGTGATGGCAGAAATCCAAAAAAGATTACCAGAAGTGAAATCATTAGTACAAAACATAAACGGTAACAAAACTTCCCTTATTTTTGGAGAAAAAACAATTCACTTAAGTGGGGAAGAAGTTATTCAAGAAACACTAGGAGATTTAAACTTCGAGCTGTCTGCAAGAGCGTTCTTCCAATTGAATCCTGTGCAAACAGTAAAGCTGTATGATGAAGTCAAAAAAGCAGCTGCTTTAACAGGCAAAGAAAAGATTGCCGATGCGTATTGCGGAGTTGGAACAATAGGCTTATGGCTAGCAGATGGCGCAAGCGAAGTCCGAGGGATGGATACGATCGATGCTGCAATTACTGACGCACAAAAAAATGCAGATAGACACGGTATTAAAAATGCAACCTATGTAACAGGAACTGCGGAACATTGGCTGCCACAGTGGGTAGAAGAAGGCTGGCGTCCAGATGTGGTTGTCGTTGACCCGCCGAGAACTGGCTGTGATCGGAAGCTATTAGACGCGATTAAAAAGGTTAAGCCGAAGAAGTTTGTGTATGTGTCTTGTAATCCATCTACTTTGGCGAAGGATATTGATTATTTGTCTAAGGATTATAAGGTGGAGTATTTACAGCCGGTGGATATGTTTCCGCATACGGCGCATGTTGAGTGTGTAGCACAGATGGTGTTGAAATTGTAAAGCCAAAATAAACCCTTGTGCCACATAACAAACCTATAGCAAAATCAAAA